>NZ_JBGTHY010000043.1:0-5577 GCF_041745955.1 Pricia sp. | reverse complement strand
TTTCTAAATATTCCGAAAAAATGGTATTTAGACGAAAATCGAACAGTTCAGATCGATGGAAGGGTAGCTGTCACCAAGGGCCATATAAACCATATATCTCCGGTTTATAGCGTATCCCATCTTCAGATTCAAAGAAATGCTATTTATTTTTTGCTACATTTTCACCCTTATCGTACGTTTTCGCACCTATGGGCTTCATGCCCCATGAACAGACCGTCGGCGAATCGCACAGCCTTGAAGGATTTTATGTACAATGTAAAGATTGCCAGCCCGTTAGCATCAAATGTTTGTCCAATTGCGTCCGATCCACAACTAAATAATCGCTAACCTTGTTCAGCGAACAGAAGCAAATGTACCGATCCGACCGACCCTTGTCCCGATCTCATCAAGGGAAACCCAATCCCATGAACCTGGACCGACTAATTACCGATTTTCAGAACAGGGACATAGCGGCCTTCGAGAAGCTCTATGAAATGTATTCCCCCAATATCCGCGGGACAATACGGTCCATCGTAGGCAACGATGAGGATGCCCAGGAGATTTGTCAGGATGTTTTCGTCAAAGTCTGGCACCGTGCCAACCAATATAACGCATCAAAGGGCAGGTTTTTCACGTGGCTTCTGAACATCGCCAGAAATGCCGCCATCGACAGGCTCAGATCGAAGGATTTCAAGAACTCCAAAAAGAATATTTCAATGTCGATCTGCAGTAACATCTATTCTATCCGATCAAACGATCATTTAGGCAATTTCGATATTCTGGGAATCGATAGGCTTCTGGAACGGCTGAATCCCGACAGGAGAAAAATCCTTATGATGTGCTACTTCAACGGATCGACACAAAGGGAAGTGGCCCAAAGCCTGAACGTTCCTTTAGGGACGATTAAATCCAGAATTAGGAACTCCCTGCTTATCCTTCGTACTGGCCTTACGGAAAAACAGTTCCGATAATATGTACTTCTTTCGATAGAGGTACTGGAACCTATGTATCCAGTACTTTTTGCCATGGGACGAGAACCTCAGGAAAAATGGCATATTGATATCGTCATCGGCCTCCTGCACATTGGTGTAGGTGTGGTGCAATACGTTGTGCTGGATCCTCCAGACGTCCGCGTTCGCCCCTATAAGGTTCATGGTAAGGCCCAGGCACCTGTTCACGGCCTTTTTTTTCGAATAGGAGCCGTGTATGGCATCGTGCATGATGCCCATCCCTATCCCGGCCATCCCCAGCCCGCTTATTATATAGAGCACGAATATCATCCATATATGTACGACAACTCCGGTGCCCATGACCGTAAGGGGCCCCAGGAACAGGAAGAGCATAAGGCCAGTCTTCCAGTGCATGCTCGCGTTGGCGTGCCGGTCGGTACCGCTGTCCCGGAAATGTAGCTTTATCCTTTTTCTCAATGTCCTTGAGAAGTCGGACTGTCCTTTGCTAGAAAATGTGTGCTTGCCCTTAGTATTGGTTCTAGTAGTTAATGTATGCCTTGGGATGGAAACCGGGCCTTGGTCCGGTCCTTCGGAGACCCGATGTGGTATCGATCGAACTCCCCAAAAATAGATTCTGGACGGACCTCCCTGTTCCCTTCATCGTAATTCCCTGTCCTCCAATCTGGACAAATCCACAGAAACGGTCGACATTATATTTTCAATTCCACCAATAAGAAACAAATACCAATAATGGAATTTTTATGTTCCTGTATTATACTCAACAACAGGATTGGGCAATTTTAGATTTTCAGTAGTTGAGAGGTATAGACATTTGCAGATTTCCGCCATCATATGAAAATTCGGCATCGGAAAACGAAGGGGCACTCAATGTGACTTCCGCACCACTGGAAAAACCATAACCTTCCTTCGGTATGCCGAACATATTAGTGTCAAGTTTACCGTTGTAGTTTTCATCATGGATTACGGCAACGGCATATTTTCCCGGTTTAATATCCGAAAACTCAAAACTCGCATCTTTTCCCCTTATTTGGGATATCATGACCTTGGATGCGAATTTCAGGAATTTATCCGGAAAACCTTCCCCGGACTCAAAAATCGCACACGCGATGACCCCGGTACTGTTATCAATATTTTGGATCTTCACGTTAACGGAGGGACATTCTGTCTGGGCAAAACCATGAAACGGTAGCCATACCAAGCTTAGCGCCAGCCAAAGGATCACCTGTGAAAAATTTCGGGTCATCCATGTCGTTTCATACTGCTCGATATTTTGAGAAGAAAGCGTAAAAACCGGATTATACAACATTTTAACATATTTTTTGAAAACCTATCAATTTAAGCATATTTACATCAAAATGCGTGTCGGTAAGAAACAATAACTACTCCATTTAATTTAAAATGTTCTTTTTTCGATATATCCTTGCCGGAACAATTTACTTTATTTTTAAATCTAACAGTCAGGTGTAGAGGTAATTCGGCAAAGTTGGTCAGTCTATCTTCACCAAAACCAGTAATTTGATCATTTGGGAAAAAATGGTATAATTTAGCCGGAAAAGTGGAAAATGTAGACGTTCCCATCATAAAAGAACCGGATCCTTCAGGGATGGTCTAGGGGATTGCTATGTCCGTGAACGGGGTCCAGCAGTTCTTCAAGGATAGAAGGTGGCGCGTTCCCGGAGGGAATGGGGTCGAGAGGTCCCTCCTGAAAATGATGAGGCAATTTAAAGGATGAGTTACAATAACACTATGGATTACTTTATTATTGCGGCAATAATTGTTTTTATATCGGCCATATTCGGATATATTAACGTGCGCTTTTTGAAGCTCCCCAATACTATCGGGCTCATGCTTATTACGATTGTCTTCACGTTGGCGGTATTTGCCATTGGTTATGTGGACGATACCCTGCTGAACGCGGAGCGGCACATCATAGATCAAATCGATTTTAGGACCGTTCTTCTGGATGTAATGCTGAGTTTTCTGCTCTTCGCAGGTGCTTTACATACCAATTTTGAGCAGTTAAAAGTCCAACGTTGGCCTATTTTGGTCTTTTCTACCGTGGGGGTTCTGATATCCACCTTCTTGGTGGGCACCTTTATGTTCTATATCCTACTGTTGTTCGCGCTAGAGGTGAACTTTATCCATTGCCTCCTTTTTGGCTCCTTGATATCACCAACGGACCCTATTGCCGTACTCGGCATTTTAAAACAGGCGGGGGCTCCCAAAAAATTGGAAACGAAAATCGTAGGGGAATCGTTGTTCAACGATGGGGTTGGGGTAGTCGTGTTTTTGACTATTTTTCAATTGGCCTCTTCCAGTACCGGGGAGATCGACCCCTTGGCCATTCTAGAACTTTTTGGGGTCGAAGTCATTGGAGGGATTCTTCTGGGACTCTTGATCGGGTGGATTACGTATCGGTCGATGCGTTCCATCGACGATTACGACATTGAAGTGATCATTACCTTGGCCGCTGTAATGATGGGTACCGTAGTGGCCCAAAAATTCCATCTGTCCGCGCCTTTGGCCATGGTAAGCGCGGGATTGGTGGTAGGCAATGATACCGTACGGCATTCCGCAATGTCCGATACTACCGAGATATATGTGGACAAGTTTTGGGAACTACTGGATATTCTTTTGAATACCGTGCTGTTCGTATTGATCGGGATGGAAATGCTGGTCATATCCTTTCAGTTCAACTATGTCCTGGCAGGGGTGATTGCCATTCCCGTTGTCTTGGCCTGTCGGTACCTATCATTGCTATTGCCAATAAAGTTCTTTGAGAAAACACTCGACTTTGTGCCCGGAACAAATCTTGTCATGACCTGGGGCGGCCTACGTGGTGGTATCTCCATTGCTTTGGCGTTGGGGCTGACACAGGAAATGCACCGGGACCTCTTTTTGGTCATAACCTATGTAGTGGTGGTATTCTCCATTATTGGCCAGGGATTGACCGTTGGTAAACTGGTTAATAAAGTAACTACGAACGCTACCTGAAAAATTTACCTGATTTGAGCTTACCTAACTCGGGCCGCACTCTCGGCTATTGGGTCAACTTGTTGCAAATTTTGAATCATGGACAATCGGAGCGGACCTTGCCTTTAGTGAAGCGATATATGTCCCACAGCTAAATGGATTCGATTTAAAGGCGCAAATCACTTTTTATATACCATCACAAAAATAAAGTTAGAAGTGGAATCCCTAGTCCGAAACAAGACTTAGAAGGTCATCTTCAAAGACTAAATTAACGTGGGATTTTATGCACGTTGCCAGATTCTATGGTGTCCCAAAAAACGTTCGTGGCTGTTGCAGAAGTGGTCTACCGACAAGAGATTGACCTGATCAGGCTGTTTTTACAAGGTCTTTAGGAGAACGGGTCTTGGTTGAATTTGCCAGCAAAAAATGGCCGGGCAGCCTTGGAAGGTATTCATAATGGTCTTGAAAATGTCAAGGGAGGGCTTCTTACCCCCTTTCTTAAGGTACTTCTTTAGATTGAAGGCGATCGCGGTCATGAGCATGACCTTATGTGCACCGGCCTTGCCCGGTACGCCAATTTTTCTTAGACCGTAGAACTGGGCCGAACTACCGAATACGGGTTCCACCGTACTTTGTCCCGGTTTTTTCATTTGCTTGCCCTTTTCACTGTGCTGTCGGCCGTAGGCCCTCAAATATTGTTCGTCATAGACCGTTCCGGTGATTTTTTTGCATTTTGTATTCGGCACGCATCGGGATTTCATGGGGCAGACCCTGCAGTCCTTCGGGGCCGTCCAGTATCTTTTCAGTACGCTACCGTCACGGTCGGTATAGAATCCCTTGAAAGGCAGTGGCCTGTTCATGGGGCATCTGTATTCGTCCTTTTCCTTGTTGTATGGAAAACAGCAATTCCCATAAACAGAAACCAAAATGAAAAGAAAAATGAAGTTTTGCCTCGAAAGATCGTAGTGAAGTGATTTAAACTTTTTCTTATTGAATTTTTTAACGTTATTACCATGAAAACCAAATAGTTGAATCTAAGTCCCATAAAACGGCCGTTTTAAGGGACGGTTTCTCAAGAGCGGAGAATCTTGGACGGTGGTGTCCCATTTCTGGTCTTTTTTAGTATTCTCGTTAATTACCCTTTTACGGGACACTTCGAGTTCATTTAAACGGCCGTTTAAGTGTACTTTAGGAAAGGGACAAGGCAGCGCACTTGCATATATTCCGGAAGCTTCCCACCCCCATCTTTTCTGGTGTAGGACAGTGCGATTGCGAAATGGAATTCCTTAAAGATATGCCTAGGAACTTTTTGCTCTTGCCGGTAGTTCCGAGCGGGCCGCACGGCCGCTTGAATGTGCTCTATTCAGTTTGCCCTAGATTGGAATATATTCCAGCTACCGTTCAACTGGGTCAAAATGGGGAACAAAATTATTCCCCGCAATGAACCGGAAAATGTGGATTTATACGTAACTTCATCCTGTTTTAACCTTAAATCAAGGCAAATGTTCAAAAAATCGGATTATCCCTCAAAATCCAGAAGGAATTTTATGAAAAACACCGCGATAGCGACCGCCGGAATCTCGATTGTCCCACGTCACGTGCTGGGCGGGCCCGGATTTATTTCCCCTAGTGACAAATTAATCGTGGCCGGTAT
>NZ_JBGTHY010000042.1:0-1712 GCF_041745955.1 Pricia sp. | reverse complement strand
CCCAATGATTCCCTCAAAATTTTTCGGTCGGTGTTGGATGAAAAGGGAAAAGGTACCGGCACCTTCACCCAAAAAGGTATTTTTGGTAAGCATGGCCATGGTCTGGGATTCGGGGATATCAACGGTGACGGTAGGGTAGATGTAGTTATACCTTCCGGCTGGCTGGAAGCTCCTGAAAAACCTTTCGAAGAGCCTTGGGAATTCCATCCGGAATTTGAGCTGGGTACGGCAAGCGTTCCCGTTGTTGTGGTGGATGTAAACCAAGACGGACAGAACGACCTAATTGTAGGTCAAGGACATGATTACGGCCTGTTTTGGTATGAACAACATCCTGAAAAAAAGGGTAAAACAAAAAAATGGCTAAAACATTTTATCGACCCTTTCAATTCCCAGTACCACACGATGGAATGGGCGGATCTCGAGGGAGATGGTGCCAACGAACTGATTACCGGTAAGCGCTACCGCGCCCACAACGGCAAAGATCCCGGCGGAAACGACGAAATGGGACTGTATTACTTTCGATGGACCGGCGAGAATTTCAGCAAACAGGTCATCGCCTATGGCCCCTATGGCGAGGGAAAAGGTACGGGAGTATATTTTAGCGTAGCCGATGTCAACGATGACGGCAGAACAGACATTATCGTGGCGGGCAAGGATGGGCTGACGGTTTTTTATAATGACGGGCAGGATTAAATATTGGGAAAAATGCTTTGAAAATCCAGAACCAATAGTCGCGACAAAAGAACATAGAAAAGAGATAAAAGAAGTTAATCGCTTTGAAGACGTCATGCCGAACGCTTGAACTATTTTCTATGCGAAAATCAACTTGAAATTTGAAATCAAACAGATGAAAAAACCTAAACTGAATATCTTGCCAATACAAATTCTCACCTTGACTTTATTTTTGGCCCTACAGGCCTGCAATGAAAAAAAGAAGGATAAAACCACCGAAAAACACAATGTTGCTACAACTGAGGATAATGAAGGCTTTATTCAGATCTTCGACGGCAAAACCCTGGAAGGTTGGGAGGGCGACCCCACCTACTGGAGCGTAAAAAACGGGAATCTAACGGGTGAGGTCACTCCCGAAACGCTGCTCAAGAATAATACCTTTATCATTTGGCAAGGTGGCCGGCCGGAGGATTTTGAACTGAAATTGGAAGTTAAAATTGCGGAATCGGGAAATAGTGGCATCAACTATCGTAGTGAACAGATCGATACCATCCCCTATGCGTTACGAGGCTATCAGGCCGATATCGATGGAAAAAACACC
Source organism: Pricia sp. (assembly GCF_041745955.1). Taxonomy (NCBI): domain Bacteria; kingdom Pseudomonadati; phylum Bacteroidota; class Flavobacteriia; order Flavobacteriales; family Flavobacteriaceae; genus Pricia; species Pricia sp. The sequence continues at coordinate 439 of NZ_JBGTHY010000042.1, read as the reverse complement.
TATACGGGACAGAACTATGAGGAAAGGAAAAGGACCACATTGGCCTATCGTGGCGAGAAGGTCATCATACATTCACAAGATAATCCCAAAGAAGCCGGATCTCTAAGTGCCAACGTACAGAACAATTGCTGGCAGGGTAGGGAAGTGGTCGCATCCCGTGGGGAATCGGACGCCCTTAGAACAAAAATTAACGGTGCGGATTGGAACAATATCCATCTGGTCGTCAAAGGAAATCGATTGCAGCATTATGTAAACGATGTGCTGATGAGCGATGTCACCGATGACGATACCATCAACCGAAAATCATCTGGATATTTGGGAGTCCAGGTACATGTAGGGCCTCCGATGACCGTCGAGTACCGCAACATTCGATTGAAGAAGCTTTAAAACCGTAAAGGGCCTCAGTATGCCATATGAGAACGGAATGGAGATGGTACAC
>NZ_JBGTHY010000041.1:0-6921 GCF_041745955.1 Pricia sp. | reverse complement strand
CACCGGCGTATTTCCAATAAGTATGTCCCGCAAAGTCCCCCCGCCCACGGAGGTAACAAAGGCGATAATAAACACCCCGAACAAATCCAATTTTTTATCCATGGCCACCAATACGCCCGAAATGGCAAAGGCAATGGTGCCTAAAATATCTATGATGGAGTAGAACATGCTGGTGGATTGAAGGTTATAGGTTAATAGTTATAGAGTTACAGGCTTGTCATCCGGCATCCAAAAACATAAACATCTAAACCCTAATTTGGAATTCGGAATTCGGTGCTTTTATCACATCCGCTGCGTGTAATAATTATAATCCTAAATAACGATATCCACAAATTCGAAGGGTTTCATTTCGGTAGCGATTTCGGTCACTTTTTTAATTTGATAGCTCAAAGATACGATTACAATATGATCGCCGTCTGCTCTATGCCACCGTAAAAAGAAAGATCTACAGACTATCTACCACAAAACTATCGCGGAAAAGTTCATACTGGAAAAACCCCTAATACAAAAAGAACTGCAACAATATGGCATACAGACCATCCTTACCAAACCGGAAAGTTTGACCCTAAATACCATCAATACATAAGTGCAGATCAAGGCAAGAAGGCTTTTGTAAAAATAACCTTACGGAGTACGCCATTCGTGATGTACAGGATTGTGGGAGAACAAATCGAATTCCATGTTGTTAATAAGTTTTCGATAAGAATTGATAACTTTTTCCCGCCCGCAAAAGGTAGGGTGCGATCGACGAAATACATCTTTAGGCAGCCTGTCAAAATGAGGGCCGCTGATGTTTTACATCCAAAATTTTCCTCAAAACGCTAACTTGCGGCCTCCCAGTCAGGTACTTTTACCACGGTCACATATAGTTATAATAATCATCAAACCTGCTCCACTTAGGAATGAAAACTGCCTCTACGTTATCCGATCAAAGTCTAGTCAAACCTATAGGGCGAGTTGCCAAAAAAATAAAATATCGGTATCGTTTGGTAGATTATAAGAACGGGCGGCACAGAACCGATATATTGCTGAGTCAGACCAAATGTAATCTAGAGATTTTACCCGACGGTATCCTAGTTTTGGGGAATTTTACGGCGAATATCCATACGATTCCCGTAATGAAAAATGAAATCGAATCGATTACCCTGATCCGTGGCAAAGAAGTTGTCGATACGTTTCCACTATCGCCTATGCACATTCTTTCAAAACTCGGCGTACCCAATTCTATCTCTCGATATGTGAGCATTCTTCCATCGGAGTATCGAATAAGCGAGACCCAGATTATCATTAAATGCAAAGAGTTCCAGCTAAGTTTGATAACGAGCGGCAACAGATATGAAAGTCTGCTGCGATCCTTTATAAAAGAAGAATACCACAAGCAGTTGAATCTGATAGAAAAACCAAGCATCAATAGGCTTAATTACACTGCTGATTCAAGTTTGTAATAGTTCTTTGACCCCAAACTTCATCCCTTCGTTTTTCCTTCGCTGAATCCCAAAAAAATAGTATCTTCCCTCTCATTCAGCGTTTGCAATGCCTTCAAACCAAACATCAAAAATCAATTGGTCGCCGGGGGTGCGCATTTACAACACCTTTAACCTCGCGTTGGCAACGCTTTCCAAACCCATAAATCAAATCAATGCAACGAAATTTTTTTGCCATCTGCCTCTTTTTGACCGCAATTTTCACAGGCAACGCCCAAACCACTATCATCGGTTTCACCCCCGAAAACGCCAAAAGGGAAATCGCCCTTGAGAAGGCCTTCGAAGACAAACTGTCCGCTGATAATCTTGATAAATGGATGCAACGCATGGCTGCCGAACCGCATTGGGTCGGCACCGAATACGGACAAAAAAACGCGGAGTGGATGCAGAAGCAATTCCAATCCTGGGGTTACGACGTAAAAATCGAGACCTACCACGTACTGTTCCCCTATCCAAAGATTCGGGTACTGGAACTTATGGCACCCACCACTTACAAGGCAAAATTGACGCCCATGGCCGTCGAAGGCGATAAATATACCGCCCAAGGTGATGCGCTTCTACCCAGCTATAACGCCTTTTCTAGAGATGGCGACGTCGAGGCCGAACTTGTTTTTGTAAACTATGGCGTACCTAAAGATTATGAGCAGCTCGAAAAATTGGGCATCGATGTCAAGGGCAAGATCGTTATTGCAAAATACTACGGCTCTTGGCGGGGCATCAAACCCAAACTGGCCGCTGAAAAAGGGGCTATCGGGTGTATTATTTACTCCGATCCGAAAGATGATGGGTATGTGCAAGGGGACGTCTACCCAAAAGGTCCCTTTAAAAACAAAACAGGGGTTCAGAGAGGTTCTGTGATGGATATGCCCCTTTACCCTGGTGATGTGCTCACTCCCGGATATGCGGCAACCAAGGATGCTAAACGTTTAAATAGGGAGGATGCGCCTACGATTACGAAAATCCCCGTATTGCCCATTTCCTACGAAGATGCGCAACCTTTGTTGGAAGCTTTGGAAGGACAGGTAGCGCCGGAATCATGGCGCGGCGGACTCCCGATAACCTACCACATCGGTCCCGGTCCGGCGAAAGTCCACCTAAAACTCGAATTCGACTGGCAGCTCGTACCCGCCCATAACGTAATCGCCACGATGAAGGGCACCGAATTCCCTGATCAATGGATACTGCGTGGCAACCATCATGATGCCTGGGTACATGGCGCCAGCGACCCGGTCAGCGGTATGGTCGCCCTGATGGAAGAGGCCCGGGCCATCGGTGAACTCGCCAAGAATGGGGACAAACCCAAACGTACCTTGGTCTATTGTGCTTGGGATGCCGAGGAGCCAGGACTCATAGGTTCTACTGAGTGGGTTGAGGACCATATCAAGGAATTGCAAGAAAAGGCGGTAGCCTATATCAACACCGATGGCAACGGACGCGGATTTCTCAGTGCCGGCGGTTCGCATACGCTCCAGGCCATGGTCAGTGAAGTCGCCGGTGCGGTTACCGATCCACAAAAGGGCGTTTCCGTCAAGGAACGGAAAATCGCAAGCAACCTCATCGACGGAGGTAGCGATGATTTTGAACTTTATGCCGTCGGTTCCGGCTCCGATTATTCCCCCTTTATCCAACATGCGGGCATCGCTTCCCTGAATCTCGGTTTTGGCGGCGAAAACGAGGGCGGGGAATACCATACCATCTATGATACCTATCCCAATTACAAGCGATTTAAAGATCCGGATTTTGCCTACGGCGTGGCACTCGCCAATACCGCCGGGCGGATTGTTTTACGCTTGGCCAATGCCGACGTGCTTCCCTTGGAGTTCGAACAATGGCACAAAACCGTTTCAGGTTATTTGGATGAGGTAATGAAGGAAACGGATACGATGCGTAACGCAGTTGAAAAACATAACAGAATGGTCAATAAGAACAGCTTCGAACTGGCGGCGGACCCTAAGGAGCCCTTTGTAAAGCCAGAAAAAAAGGAAACTGTTCCCTTCCTTGATTTCACATCGGTACAAAACCAATTGGTCGCACTTAAAGGCAGCATCGACACCTTCAAATCCATCGATGCCTTCAATTTATCCACGGAAAAGCGCAACCAACTTAATCAGCAATTGATGCACGTCGAGCAGGTATTGACTTCAGAAAAGGGACTCCCCAGACGGTCTTGGTACAAGCATCAGATCTACGCCCCGGGCTTTTATACGGGATACGGCGTAAAGACCCTGCCCGGCGTTCGGGAAGCCATCGAGCAAAAAGACTGGAAAGAAGCGCAGGAACAGATCAAGGTACTAGCGGAAACTTTGCATCGGTTTGATGGGCATATTGAAAGTATGAACGCGTTGTAAACGGCTACAATCCAAAAAACAACGAAAATCCAAAAAACGAACGCGCCGAAGTCCGGTCCCGTAACTTTAGAAACTTATCGCTATCTTAGTGACTTATTTTTTAATACTAATGCTATGAGCTCTGACTACACCAAAATTTACACCGGAAACACATTTATTACCCAACGAATCGTATCAGACCTACGGGAAATGGGAATTGAACCCGTTGTGAAAGACGAATCCGAATCGGCACGTTTGGCCGGTTTTGCCGCCAATATCGATGGTGATCGGGAGATTCATGTGAACAATGATGAGGCCGAAAAGGCGTTGGCCGTAGTAAAACGTGTTATGGCAGAAAAGAAAACATAAAATTTTTATTTTGCCAATCAGTCTTCTTCAAATAATGCTATCCTATTATACCCTAATAATAACTATGAAATCAAACGCCAAACCCTATTCGCTCATTTCCTTTTTTGCTTTTTCGATGCTCCTGATTTCCTGCGATACCACCCCTAAAAAACCTAAGGAAACGCCCTTGGTAATCCGGGAGGATTCCCTTACCGAAGTAATTAGGGCGAAAGAGGCGCGACAAAGTATTACCCCGAAAATTGCGGAGGGCCTTGAACTCAGCCTGTGGGCCTCCGACTCGTTGGCTCCCGACCCCATCGCAATTTCCATCGACAATCACGGCAAGGTCTACCTGACCCGAACCAACCGCCAAAAAAATTCGGAATTCGATATCCGGGGACATCAAGATTGGATGACCCCCTCCATTGCCCTGCAATCGGTCGAGGATAGACGCGAATTTCTGCATGCGACCTTTGCTCCCGAAAAGAGCGAAGAAAACGAATGGCTCGCAGACCTGAACGGAGATGGTTCGCACGACTGGAAAGATCTTGCCGTTGAGAAAGAGGAGGTGTGGATGTTGGAAGACAGCAATAATAACGGGATTGCTGATCGATCTACTCGCATTCTCGAAGATTTTAACGAAGAGATTACCGATGTCGCAGGTGCCCTGTTGGTTCGCGATAACGACGTTTTTGTAGGCGTTGGTCCCGATATGTGGCGGCTTACCGATACCAACGATGATTTAGTTTTGGACGAAAAAAACTCCATTTCCCATGGTTTTGACGTACATATCGGTTTTGGCGGACACGGCATGTCTGGTGCCGTTGAGGGTCCGGATGGAAAAATCTATTGGGGCATCGGCGATATCGGGGCAAACATAACCGATCAAGAAGGCATCGAACATTTCTATCCCAATCAAGGAATCATCGTACGCAGCAATCCCGATGGTAGCGATTTTGAGGTTTTTGCCCATGGCCTTCGCAATACCCATGAGTTCGTTTTCGATGCCTATAGCAATATCATTTCTTCCGACAACGATGGCGACCACGCCGGGGAAAGCGAGCGTTTGGTACATATCGTTGAAGGTTCGGATGCCGGATGGCGCGCCAATTGGCAGTACGGAAAATATACCGACCCCCAGAACAACGGTTATAATGTTTGGATGGATGAAAAAATGTTCAAACCAAGATGGGAAGGTCAGGCGGCCTATATCATCCCTCCTATCCAAAATTTCCATAATGGCCCAACGGGGATGCAATACAATCCCGGAACTGCCCTGGGTAAAAAGTGGCTGGACAAGTTTTTTCTGGTCGAGTTCGTCGGCAATCCCGATCGATCCCATATCTGGGCCTTTGATCTAAAACCGAAGGGGGCGAGTTTTGAGTTGGATACCGACCAAAGCATCCTAAGCGGCGTTTTGCCCACGGGTATCGAATTTGGTCCCGATGGTGCCCTTTACGTGGCAGATTGGATCAACGGATGGAATACCAAAAACTACGGCCGCGTTTGGAAACTGGACGTGACCGAAAATGATAACGACCTCGCCAAACAACGTCAGGAAACCGAGCGGTTAATGACCCTGGACTACGAAGACCAATCGACCGATAAATTGGCAGAATTGCTCGCCTACCCCGATAAGCGCATCCGTCAAAAAGCACAGTTCGCCCTGGTGGAAAGCGGTTCGGGAGATAAAGTTTTCAATGGGATAATCAAGGATGGTAAAGACCAATTCGCCCGTATACATGCCATTTGGGGTATCGGCCAGCTTGCCGCAAACGATTTGGACAAAGCTGAACCACTTACGGGACTTCTTTCCGACAAGGATCCCGAAATCATCGCGCAGGCGATTAAAATTCTAGGCGACGTTAAATATAGCGATGCCGGTGACAAGTTGATTCCCCTATTAAAAATTGAAAACCCAAGAATTCAATTCTTTGCGGCGCAGGCTTTAGGGAGGATACACCATGAATCGGCCGTACAGCCTTTATTGGACATGATAGCCGCCAACAATGATAAAGATGTATATCTACGCCACGCCGCGGTACTCGCACTTTCGCGCATAGGAAAAAAAGAACCAATCATTGCCTTGGCGGATAGCCCCGAGCGAAGCCTTCGCATCGCCGCAGTTTTGATCCTTCGCAAATGGCAGGATCCGCAAGTGGCCAAATTCCTCCAAGATGTCGATGAATATATTGTTACCGAAGCCGCCCGTGCCATCAACGACGATTGGTCCATCGAAGAAGCCCTTCCCGAATTGGCCGATGTATTGGCTATGGAAAAATTCACTTCCGAGCCTTTGTTGCGACGGGGAATCAATGCAGCCCTGCGTGTCGGTAGCGACCCGGCATTGGAAAATCTGATTGCATTTGCCAAAAGAAAAACTATCTCCGATACCTTAAGGGGAGAAGCCTTGGCGGCTATAGGCACTTGGGCGGAGCCTTCCGTACTCGATAGGGTCGATGGCCGATATCGTGGTGAAATAAAACGGGACGCCAATACGGTGAAGGAAAAGATCGAAAAGGATATTCCTATATTTTTAGAGGATAAAAATCCAGAAATCCTGATAGGTATTTCGAAGACCTTGGCCAATCTCGGTATCGAGTCCCACAATCCTGAATTGTTCCGCATAATGCGGACGAACAAATCCTCCGAGGTACGATTGGCGGCCTTAAAGGCCTTGGGCGAGCTACAGTTCGATGACATCGAAATCGCCATGGGATTAGGCATGAAAGATAAGGACCAGCAGGTAAGGGCGACCGCAG
>NZ_JBGTHY010000040.1:0-3327 GCF_041745955.1 Pricia sp. | reverse complement strand
TCAAGTTGCATTAGCTGGTCGTTTAATCCTTCCAGGTTATCCAGATAAAATCCGCTTTTTTCATGTCCGCTTTTACGGATCAGATCGTCGACCATGTATATCAGCGAAGAACCTTCCCGCTCGAGATAGGACGGAAGCAGTCCTAGCACGCAATACTCCGAGATCTCGCCGTAAAAATAGGCGAAGGCTTTTCGAAAGCTCTTTTCATATACCCCAAGATCACTTACCAGATGTTTGCTGGTCATACTTCCGGTCGTACCACTGCTGGTGAATATGGTTTCGATTTTTTTTCCTTTGGATATGATTTCCCTGGATTTAAAAAAACCGATAGGCAAAAAAGGGATGTCGGTCAGTTGAAGCACATTGGCCGGGTTTGCATCCAAATACCCACAAAATTCACGATAAACGGGATTCTCGGCATACTGCATCCTAAAAACCGCCAGGGCTTTTTTTTCGAAAGCCGTCGGTGTAACGATGTCAAAAATGGTATCGGTATGCATATCCCTTTAAAATAACAATCCTGCGAACGCAAAATCCCCAAAAATCAGAATCGACGTCGTGTTGGCAAAAATAGTTATATCCCTATCGAAAAAAACGAACCGGGCTTGAAACAGCGACCAAGAATGTTAATCCTCTTAACCTTTAGGCGTTATCGATGTTAATCTTTATTAAATGGTGGATTTGAACCACACTATTGTTTGGCTATGCCCTGTAGACCTTTTACATTGCATACTGGGTTTGTGCTTTAAGCAAGCCTAACTACAAAATGAGGTCATTAAGGCTTCGACAAAAATCAAAGTATGAGTCAAGTAAAAAAAGACGACACCGTAAAAGTACATTACACCGGAAAGTTGCCTGACGGACAGGTATTCGATAGCTCCGTTGAACGTGGCGAACCCCTGAAGTTTACTATGGGCAAGGGCGAATTGATCCCAGGTTTCGAAAGCGGTTTAATCGACATGAAGGTCAACGAAAAGAAAACGATAAACATACCCAAGGAAGAGGCTTACGGAGCGATCAGGGAAGAGCTGGTACAGGAAGTGCCCAATAACCAGTTGCCCGAAGATATCAAGCCCGAGGTGGGAATGGGACTGGTTTCGAAAACCCAAAGCGGAAAGGACATCAACCTAGTGGTCAAGGATGTTAAGGAAGATTCTATCGTAGTTGATGGCAATCATCCATTGGCCGGTAAAGATTTGACCTTTGAACTGGAAGTGGTCGAGATAATGTAGGAACGATTTTCAGGAACATAAAAAGCGCCTTGCACTAAGCGAAAGGCGCTTTTTTTTGTTGCAAGTTGGGCTAAGGTCAAAAAATCAAGAATGTATCTAATAGGGAGTAATCATGACCTACTTCTAGGGGGTAATCATGCCCTACTTCACGACTAACTTCCGCGTCATCGTCTTTTGGCCTTCGTTGACCTGCAAAGCATAAACACCGGCTACCAATTGTGAAATATCGAGGGTTTTCCCTGTAATTTTATCGGTCAGCACCACTTTGCCGAACACATCGTATATGATAATGCGTTTATCGGCATTGGCTTTCGTGAGAATATGGACCACACCTTCGAATGCGGGGTTCGGATAGAGTTTGACCTCCGAAATTTCTTGGTCAGTGCCGTTTTGAAAATCAAGCGGTGTTTGAGCGGAAAGCCCGACCGTAGAGAGCATGAAAAGTATAAAGTAAAGTATTCTCATAGATGTCGATTTGGGAATCAAGGTTCTAATGCGAGTTCATTACGTAAAAGTACTGAAAGGTTTTACTTACAGGGTGAAAATGTTGTGAAACGCTATAAATTGTAGGTGAAAGGAATCCTGTTGTACCTTCAACGGAGATATCGGCACATAATCGGATGTAGAATCGGAGATAAACAGTCGAACGACCTATTTCATTTGGAAATTATTATTGGACAATTGTCAGCGGTTGGAGCGTATCCGAAACTACTTAACAATCAATTTTCGAGTGGCCATTTTGTTATTCTGGTATACCCGCAGCACATAAACACCGGCTCCGAGTTCGGAAACCAATAGTTCGTTGCCTGAAATAGAAGTTTCGAGCACTTGGGTACCCAATACATCGTAAATGGAAATTTGTTTTGTCGAATTCTCGGAAGTGCTGATAAAAACCTTACCGTCCGTCACGGGATTCGGATACAGTTTAAACCCCTCGATTTCGCCGTTAGTAGGCATATTTTGCCCATAACTAAAGGAGATACATAGTAAAGCGATAAAGAGGTAGAGGTGCTTCATAAGCTGTTTTATTCAAAAAACATACCACAAATATAATAATTTTGATTGTAGTTCGTTAGGGCGGATGTGTTAATGGTATGGAATTTTGTTTCAAAAGCAAGAAATTAAAATTCTGAGTTTTTGATTCGCTGTCAGAAGATTGGAAGCCTTCTGACTCCGATCTGTTAAAACCTAGCGAAAGGTTTCCTACAAGAAACCAAGTCCCTTTTTTGATGGTAAGTTTGTCTTCGGATTTCTCTTCTGCAAAGGAAGCGCTGAGGGTAAATAATGCCGCTACTAGTAATAATTTTTTCATGATGATTTTTTTTATGTGTTTTTTAGGACAGTATCAAGTGAGGTGCCAATAATTGTCAATAGTTCTTAATTCATGTTGGGGTAACCTTAGTATAGTAATGAGTTCATAGAACGAGATTGAATGCAACAAAGCCCTCACGTAGTGGGAATCTTATTTTGAACAAAGGAAAAGCAATAAAAAACCCCGCTCAAGGCGGGGTTTTACATATTCATAAGACGTAAGAAAATTCAGTTTAAGTCTTAAATTCCTGCCCAAGCAAATAGGGCAACGTCGACCGTGGCTGCTGCATCGTACGCCTGGGCCGGGTCGGCTACGGCACCTTCGATCAGAATGTTGGCCAACGGCCCGTCGTCCGCCATATCTACGGAAATAGTGTATCCGCTTAGCGATAGGCCGGTAATGGTGGCCCCGGACTCCTTCTTGAACTGCAGTGCTACCCGCTCTGCCTGGGCAGAGGTGGTGACGGCCGTGATGTTCTCCAAAGTAGGGTTTCCGTTCTCGCCGTCGGCCTCGACCGCGGTAGAAAAATCACCGGTATGCAATATGTATGCGTTGGTCACCGTTCCGTTCCAGCCTTCGGTCCAGTCGATGGCGTCGTCCTCGTTGTTCTCCGCATAGAAATTGGTGACCGATACGGTACCGCCGAAGAACTCGACCCCGTCATCCGTACCGTTCAGTGCGGCCACGTTGTCGATAGTCGTTCCGGAACCGACCCCGTAAAGGGTAAGCCCGTTGTACTGCGATTCGGCGTTGATAGACGCGCCGGCATAGTTGATGATTAGG
>NZ_JBGTHY010000039.1:0-20642 GCF_041745955.1 Pricia sp. | reverse complement strand
TTTGTAGGATAACAGATCCGTCATTTCAAGCTCGCGGCCCATCCCCTTTTTGAACTTTCGTTTAAAGGCCTTGAGTTCTTTCTCAAAATCGATGGCATCTAAGTGGGCGTTCGGACGGTCAGTATAAGGCTTCTCACCTTTAAGGATGATTTTCTGCAATTTTTTCGGGAATCCTCCGACGGGCTGGCCCAAATCGCCCCTAAAAAAACTCTTCACGGATTCGGGAAAGGAAATATCCCCGCCTTTTTCCATCACATCCTCAACGGACAAATCGTTGCTGACCATATACTGGGCCATATCGCCGACCACTTTTGAACTGGGCGTTACCTTTATGATATCTCCGAACATGGCGTTGACCTTGGCGTACATTTTGGTAACTTGGGTAAACCGGTCTTCGAGGCCCAATGCGATAGCCTGCCCTTTTAAGTTGGAATATTGGCCCCCGGGAATTTCGTGATCATAAACCTCTCCCGTACCCGATTTCAATCCGGATTCGAAGGTGTAATAGTAATTGCGGACGGTTTCCCAATAATTGGAATATTCGGCCAGTTTTTCGGTATCCATAGCGTTTTCCCGTTCGTGAAAACGCAGCATCTCCACCACGGAATTGAAATTGGGCTGGGACGTGAGTCCCGATAACCCGCCCAAGGCCACATCTATAACATCTACGCCCGCTTCCACGGCTTTTAGATAGGTAGCCGATTGTATAGAAGAAGTGTCGTGGGTATGTAAATGAATCGGAATATCGATTTCCGATTTCAGCGCGGTTATGAGTTCATAGGCTGCATCGGGCTTTAAAAGCCCCGCCATATCCTTGACACCCAAAATATGCGCCCCGGCATTTTCGATATCCTTGGCCAGCTGCAGGTAATATTTGAGGTCATATTTTGTTTTTGACGGATTTAGGATGTCGCCGGTATAGCAGAGGGAACCTTCGGCCAGACCGCCCGTATTTTTACGGACATACTCGATGCAGGGCGCGATGGATTTCATCCAGTTGAGGGAATCGAAGATACGGAACACATCGACCCCGGTATTCCAGGATTCCTCCACGAATTTTTCGATCAGGTTATCGGGATAGGCCGTATAGCCGACACCGTTGGATCCCCTGATCAACATCTGCAACAACAGGTTCGGCATCGCTTTACGCAACAAGGCCAGTCGTTCCCAAGGATTTTCGTGCAAAAAGCGCAGGCATACGTCGAACGTGGCGCCGCCCCAAACTTCCATAGAAAAAATTTCGGGATGGTTTTTGGCATAACCTTCCGCCACCTTTAGCATATCATCGGTTCGCATACGGGTCGCCAACAAGCTCTGGTGGGCATCGCGCATGGTGGTGTCGGTAAAGTGGACTTTCTTCTCCTGCTTCAACCACTCCGCAAATTTTTCGGGTCCGAGTTCCGTCAACCGATCTTTTGTCCCCTTGGGATATCCCTCCATTTTTGGAAAGGTCGGAACTACCGGCTTGGAGAAAACGTGTTTCGGATCGTAATTTTTTACATCGGGATTTCCATTTACGATGGTCTCTCCCAAAAATTCGATGAGTTTGTTCGCCCGGTTTCGAGGTTCGGTAAACTCGAAGAGTTTGGGCTCGTTCTTGATAAAATTGACCGTGACCTTGCCCTCCCGAAAGGTGGGATGGGTCAGAATATTGTCCAAAAATGCCATATTGGTATTCAGGCCGCGAATCCGGAACTCCGCCAAGGCCCTACGCATCTTCCGGCAGCACCCGTCCAGCGTTCGGCTACGGGCAGATACCTTGACCAGCATGGAATCGAAAAACGGCGAAATGGCCACGCCTTGGTAAATACTTCCCGCATCTAAACGGATACCGAAACCGGAGGCACTTCGATAGGTGGTGACCACCCCGTAGTCGGGCTTAAAATCATTGGACGGATCTTCGGTCGTAATACGGCATTGCAGCGCGACCCCCGTAACCTGAACGGACGCCTGATCCGGGATTTTTATCTGGGTATCCGATAGCTTATAGCCGCCGGCAATAAAAAGCTGCGCCTTGACCAGATCGATATTGGTAATCATTTCAGTGACCGTGTGTTCGACCTGTATCCGCGGGTTTACCTCGATAAAATAGATGCTTCCGTCGTCGTCGACCAAAAACTCCACCGTTCCGATATTGTTGTAGTCCACCGCCTTGCAAATATCGATGGCATATTGGTATAGGCTATCCTTGGTTTCCTGGGGCAGCCCTATCGACGGCGCGAACTCGATGACCTTTTGGTAGCGCCGCTGTACCGAGCAATCCCTTTCGTAGAGATGCACCATATTGCCATGGGTATCCGCTACGATCTGGATTTCGATATGTTTCGGATTTTCGACGAATTTTTCCAGAAAAACGGTATCATCGCCAAAAGCGTTCAACGATTCCCTTTTGGCCTCGGGAAAGCCTTTTTTAAGTTCCTCTTCCGTTCGGATGACCCGCATACCGCGGCCCCCACCGCCAGATGCGGCCTTCAACATCAGGGGAAATCCGATTCGCTTGGCCTCAGAAAGTGCCGTTTTGATGTCCTTTAAATCGATAGTGCTGCTCTCGATAACAGGCACCTTGTTCGCAACCGCGACTTTTTTGGCCGTAATCTTATCACCCAAAGACTTTAACACGGAAACCTTTGGACCGATAAAAATGATATCGTTCTCCGCACATTTTTGAGCAAATTGTGCGTTTTCCGATAAAAATCCGTAACCGGGATGTATGGCATCGACCTGGTTATCCTTGGCCACCTTTATTATGGCATCCATATCCAAATAAGGCTTCAAGGGCTCCTTATCCTCCCCTATTTGGTAACATTCATCGGCTTTGTAGCGGTGCAACGAATACCGGTCTTCGTAGGTATACACGCCCACGGTACGTACTCCGATCTCTACACAGGCCCTAAAGATCCGGATGGCGATCTCGCCCCTGTTCGCTACTAATACCTTTTCTATCTTCACCTCATTCTATTTTTAAACTGTTGATTGCCCTTTATTTCCCGGATAAAACAAACTTAGCTTTTTTTGGTTAAGATAGCAATGCGTTATCTTTGTAACCATTAGGTTATCCAATAAAAATTCAAAGTACCGATGGGAAAAGGGGACAAAAAATCGAGAAGGGGCAAAATTGCGAACCGATCTTTCGGGGCGAGACGGCCGCGTAGGATCAAAAAACGGCCTACGGTCGAGGAGAAAATAAGTATAAGGAAGAAGAAATAAAAACGATCTCACCGAATAAAAACAGGCTCGTTCTTCTTCGAGGTATGCGATTCGCTGAAAATATAATCGTCATAATCAAAACCTTTCAGGTCTTCCAAGGTGTTGACGTCGTTATCTAAAATGTAACGCACCATGGCACCCCGGGCTTTTTTGGCGTAGAAGCTTATGATTTTTAGTTTATCGTTGCCCCAGTCCTTAAAAACGGGCGTGATCACCGGTACTTTCAACGCTTTTTCGTCCACGGCACTGAAGTATTCAGCACTTGCCAAGTTTAGAAAAAGTTCATGTTCCCCCAGCTCGGTATTCAAATGTTCGGTAATGGTTTTCGTCCAAAATTCATAGAGATTCTTTTTTCGACCTACCTTTAGTTTCGTTCCCATCTCCAGTCGGTAGGGCTGCATGAGGTCGAGTGGACGGAGTATTCCATATTGTCCCGATAAAATCCGAAGCATATCCTGTAATTTCCCAACCTTCTCGGGAGACATCGTGTACGCATCAAGGCCTTTATAAACGTCTCCGTTAAAGGTATAAATCGCCGGCCTTGCATTTTTGGTGGTAAACGGCGTTTCAAAATCTTGGTTACGCTGCCAATTGAGCTGGGCGAGCTTGTCGGAAATACTCATAAGGGCCATTAAATCCTTCGGCTTTTTTTTCGCCAATAGCTTGTTCAGGGTAACAGCCTCCTCTAAGAACTGGGGCTGTGTCTGTTTGAAATTGGGATATTCCGATTCGTAATCCAATGATTTAGCCGGGGAAATGACGATTTTCATAGCAACATACTGTTTACACTAAGCCACTAAAATAATCCGAATTTTTTGGATTGCCCAAGTTCTTAGCAATCGGATGTCTATCTTGGTATTGAAAGAACTTATAGTTAGAGGCCTGGAATTTCACCGATGCTTCGCATAATGCCGCCATTTCTCGATACAATCCGCCATATCTTGGGGGATTTCGGAATCGAAACGCAACTTTTCGCCAGTTTCGGGATGTATAAAGCCCAATGTTTTCGCATGCAACGCCTGTCGTGGAAGAATTTTAAAGGCGTTATCAACAAACTGCTTGTATTTGGTGAAAGTGGTACCCTTTAAAATTTTATCGCCGCCGTATCGCTCGTCGTTGAAGAGCGTATGGCCGATGTATTTCATATGCACACGGATCTGATGGGTACGGCCGGTCTCCAATTGGCATGATACCACGGTCACATAGCCCAAACGCTCCAAAACACTATAGTGGGTAACCGCTTCCTTGCCGTCGTCCCCTTCCGGAAAAACCTGCATCTGCAATCGGTTTTTCGGATTTCGGGCGATATTACCTTCCACAGTGCCGCTTTCATCTTTGACATCGCCCCATACAATGGCTATATATTCCCGTTCCGAGGTCTTGTCGAAAAATTGTTTGGCCAAATGGGTCATGGAGGTTTCCGTTTTGGCTACCACCAGCAGTCCCGATGTATCCTTATCGATACGATGTACCAATCCGGGGCGCTCGTTACTATTATTCGGCAAATTTTCACGCTGGCCGCCCGAGTCCTCAATGTGATACAACAGGGCATTGATGAGCGTACCGGAATAATTGCCATGACCGGGGTGCACGACCATTCCCGCCGGTTTGTTGACCACTAGAAGCGAATCATCCTCATATACAATATCCAAGGGAATATCTTCGGGAACCAATAAAAATTCATGCGGTGGATGCTCGAAAAGAACCTGTACCTCATCTCCCGGCTTTACCTTGTAATTCTGCTTGACAATGGCACCATTGACCCAGATATGACCCTCTTTGGCGGATTGTTGGATTTTATTGCGTGTGGCATATTCGATGAAGTTCATCAAAAATTTATCGACGCGTAAAGGCTCTTGTCCCTTTGCCGCCACGAACCGATGGTGTTCGAAAAGGGCGTCGTCGGTTTCGTTGCTATCTTCTGACTGCATGGTTTATTGGGATTCGGCTTGTACCCGCGCCTGATCGGGAATTGTGCCATTACCGCACACCAGCTCGATCTTCGAAGTCTTGGGCAATTTGTCGCCCGGCGAGATGTATTTCCCCTTATACTTAATCTGGTAGACCATATCTTTACCAAGTTCATCGATATAGGTAACACGTTGCACATCAAGACCTACCGCCCGCAACATCGAGGTCGCATTGCGCTGGGTTACCTGTATGATCTTGGGCACGGTCACCTGTTTGTAACCGGATGGATTAACTGTAAAATAGATTTTCCTGTTTTCCTTCACCTTGTTGCCCGCCGGAGGATTTTGTTCGATAATAGAAAACCGCGGATAATCGGGATTAAAATTCGCCGAATCCAACACTTCAAAGCGTAAATGGGCCTCTTCAACCGCTTTTCTCATATCGGGAACCGACATTTTTCCAAAATCGGGCACCTCTACGAATTCGTTGTGATTGGTTGTGCTATTCAACCAACGCAATGCCAAGAAAATCACCAGTATCAGCACTAAAAGGGCCAAGCCGAGCTGTATCAGAAATACCTTGCTCTTTAAAAAATGGAAGAAATTGCGCATTTGGGTGTATTTGACAGGACAAATATAGGTTTTTTCTTTATTTTCGGGTTTGTTTTATCGACCTCATAACTAAACGATTCTATGAAGAAAAATATTGCCATTATCATGTGCGGTTATTCCAGCGAATTTAAAATTTCGTTAAAAAGCGGTGGCGTAGTCCATGATTATTTGGACACGGATAAGTTCAATCCCTATCGCATTCATATCTATAAGGATAAGTGGGTATACGTCGACGAAAAGGGCATGGAATCCCCGGTAGACAAAAATGATTTTTCCATAAGCACGGATACCGGAAAACAGACCTTCGACTGCGTCTTTAACGCCATTCACGGTACCCCCGGGGAAGATGGACTGCTCCAGGCCTATTTTGAACTGCTGGGCATTCCGCAGACTTCCTGCGATCCGTATCAGGCCGCACTTACTTTTAACAAGAGGGATTTGCTCAGCGTACTTAAACCTTACGGCATACAATCGGCACCTTCCTATTACCTGAACCAGGGCGATGAAATCGATGAGAATGCCATTGTCGCGAAAGTCGGCCTGCCCTGTTTCGTAAAGGCCAATAAGGCGGGCAGTAGCTTTGGTATTTCAAAAGTCTATAAAAAGGAAAAACTACGGATGGCCATCGAAAACGCCTACAAAGAGGATGATGAAATTATCATCGAGGCCTTTCTCGACGGTACCGAGGTTTCCGTCGGTGTAATCACCTACAATGGAAAGACAAAAGTGCTTCCCATCACGGAAATCGTGACCGAAAACGATTTTTTCGATTATGAGGCCAAATACGAAGGAAAATCCGAAGAAATAACGCCGGCCAGACTATCGAAAACACAAGAAAAAAAAGTATCCGAATTGGCGAAAAAAACCTATGAAATATTGAAAATGAAGGGCTATACCCGTAGCGAGTTCATCTTTGTAGACGACGAACCTTTCATGCTCGAAATGAACACCACCCCCGGACTGACCACCGAAAGTATATTGCCGAAACAAGCAAAAGCAGCTGGAATTTCGTTGACGGAACTGTTTGGAAGTGCCATAGACGAAGCTTTGAAATAAAATAGTTACATTTAGAGACTATGCCATCGAAAATGTAAGGTTCAATCCTTCCTTCAGCAGGTTTAAGGTGGAGCTCAACTTTTTAAAAACACGTCGAACTTTTCAACTTTCAGCCTTTTATCTTGAACATTGAACAGCTACCGAGTAGCGATTGAACCTTAAATTTTTATTGTCGATACCACTAATTAGTACTCCTAATCCGAAGAAATGAGACGCGCAATCTTCCCTGGATCCTTTGACCCCTTGACCTTGGGGCATTCCGATATAATTCAAAGAGGGGTCACGCTTTTTGACGAACTGATTATCGCCATAGGTACAAATGCGGAAAAAAAGTATATGTTCGGCCTTGATCAACGAATGCAATTCATTACCGCCGCATTTGAGTCCGAGCCTAAAATAAAGGTGCATACCTACGCAGGCCTGACCGTGGATTTCTGTAAAAAAATGAATGCCCAGTTTATTTTAAGGGGCTTGCGCAACCCCGCGGATTTTGAATTCGAAAAGGCCATTGCCCATACCAATCGCAAACTTTCGGAAATCGAGACCGTCTTTCTACTTACCTCATCGGGTAAATCGTATATCAGTTCATCCATAGTAAGGGATGTTATCCGAAACGGGGGGGATTATACCGGACTTGTACCCGATACGGTCTGTACTTCCTAAAACGGTTTGATGCATACAGTTCTTCAGATTTTTCTGCAAATAATTTAGAATCCCCATATCTTTGCCAGTAATAACTTACTAAGTTAGCGCAATCACTGTTATCCACAGGTATAGGAACGCAGACAACGTGTTTGGCCCCGTTCACAACAAACCTCTAGCCAAATCGATAAAACCATCCTATTTTAGTCAGAAATTACGCCCGTATGTTGAAAGGACCCCCAATCAGAATCAATAATTCTTTAATCAATCAACTGCCAAAAGCTATTGTTTTTGTCAATGAAAGGTTTGAAGTCGTCCATGCCTCCGACGAATGGTTGACCGATTTCAAACTGGAGTCACCCGATGTTTTCGGAACCTCTATCTTAGAACTTTTTACTAGAACGGGTCGCGACTGGGAAAATGCCTTGCGCGATTGCCTGTCGGGCGCGAGCGATGAAACCACGGTTCACCTTAACCTAGATACTACATCCAACGATACGTGGTTCGAATGGACCTGCGTTCCTTGGAATGACGAACAAGGGCATATAATAGGGTTGATTATCGAGACAGAAGATATTACCCAGCGTAAACTTGATGAGGCCCAAAATAAAAGATTACGATCGCTCTTAAAAGCTACCTGCGAAATCGGTAAAATAGGGTGTTGGGAGTACTGTTTTAAAGAGGATAAACTTACTTGGTGCGAGATGACCCGGAAAATTCATGAGGTTTCCGACGATTTCGTGCCGACATTAGACAATGCCGTACAATTTTATAAGGACGGCCACAGCCGAAATACTATGGCGATGGTACTTCACGAGGCTACACAGAAGGGCAAACACTGGAGCGAAAGATTGCAAATTATAAGTGCAAAAGGAAACGAGATATGGGTTCAAACCGCAGGAATGCCCATTTTTAAGGATGAAAAACTCGTCGGCTTCACGGGAACCTTCCAAAATATAAACGATCAAGTACAATCGGAGACCAAAACAAAAGAAAACGAACTTTTGCTGCGTACCCTTGTCGATTATCTACCGCTCAACGTGTATATAAAGGACACGGAATCGCGAAAGATATTGGTAAATAAGGCGGAATGTGCCTATTTGGGCGTTGATAACCCTGAAGAGATTTTAGGAAAGTCCGATTTCGAACTCTATGACCACGACATTGCACAGATTTCCAGAAATGAAGACCTGAGAGTCATGGAAACCCTTAAGCCCATACTTTCCAAAGAAACTACCAACCGAAAGAAAAACGGGAAATCCACCACCTTCCTGACCTCCAAGATTCCGCTTTTGGACAATTGCGGAAAAGCCAAGGGATTAGTGGGCATCAGCATGGATATCACCCAAATCAAACAAAAGGAAGAAGAGCTACACGACTTGGTCAACGTTGCTTCGTTACAAAACAAGAAACTCATCAATTTCGCCCATATCGTATCGCACAACCTACGATCACACAGCGCAAATTTCGCGATGCTATTGGATTTTTTAGTGCATGAAAAGGAAGAATCGGAAAAAGCAAATATCCATAGTATGCTTACCAATGCTTCCGACAACCTTATGGAGACCTTAGAAAACTTGAATGAGGTAGTAGCCATTAATACCAATGTCAATCTCGACAAAAAATCCATTTCCCTTAGAAACAAAATAGATACGGTACGACATACCCTTTCCGCTTATTTAGCAGAAAACAGTGGTACGCTACTAAATGAGGTGTGCGATACCATAAAAATACAGGTTATACCCGCTTACATCGATAGTATACTGATGAACTTCATTACCAATTCGGTCAGATTTAAAGACCCAAAACGTAATCCCATCATTACGATGACCGCTACGGGCGAAAACGGCTATACCGTTCTTTCGATAACCGACAATGGCCTAGGTATCGATCTGAAAAAATATGGGGACAAGCTCTTTGGCATGTACAAAACCTTTCATGATCATTGCGATGCCCGCGGCATTGGCCTATATATCGCCAAAAATCAGATCGAAGCGATGAACGGTAAAGTAACCGTAGAAAGCAAAGTGGGAATCGGATCCACCTTTAAGATTTATTTTGATGAAAAAAATCAATAGTATCTGTATTATCGATGATGACACGATAATGGTCTATGGCATTCGCAAATTGTTGGAACTCGTAGTAGATTGCGACGATATTACATCGTATGCCAACGGTAAGTTGGCCTTTGAGGGTATACAGGAAAAATATAAGGCCACCGCAAAGGCACCCGATATAATTTTCTTGGATATCAATATGCCCATTATGGACGGTTGGCAATTTCTCGAAAAATTCATCGCCCTGCCCTTACAGCAAAAAGTACGCATCAATATTGTCACTTCGTCGATCGACCCTGTCGACAAGAAGAATTATGAACGCTACACTACTAAAACCGAACATATCATTAGCTATAACAACAAACCCCTCCGTAAGACATTAATCGAAGAAATCACGAAACCCGCATAGCGGTCGAAGGATGCAAATCACGTCATACTTTACACCTAATTATGTAAATTTGGCGCATGATACCATTCGCTAAAAATCACCTTTGGTCAAATGCAGCCTATGCTTTATTGGCCCTATTTCTCCTTGTTTCCTGTGAAACCGAGAAAGAGGACAAAGCTGCCGATTTTCAAACCCATTTCGAAGAGACCAATGGCGAAGAGACGGCTACCTATCCGCAGACCGTCGATTTCTACATTCAATTGGCCAAGGAATTCCCCGAAATCAATATGCAGACCATGGGGGAAACCGATAGCGGATATCCTTTGCATATCGTAACCTATAATCCGGATGGAGACTTCAATTTCCAGAAAATCGGGGGTGACAAGACAATCATCTTGATCAACAACGGCATCCATCCCGGGGAACCGGACGGTATTGATGCAACCATGCTTTTGTATCGGGATTTTGCTACGGGAAAGCTGGAACCACCTAAGAACACAGTGCTAGTTACCATTCCTATCTATAACATAGGCGGTGCCCTAAATCGCAATAGCACCACGAGGGCCAACCAAAACGGGCCTAAAGCCTACGGTTTTCGGGGCAACGCCCTGAACTACGATCTTAACCGTGATTTTATAAAGGGCGATACCAACAATGCACGGTCCTTTTATGAAATTTTCCATCATGTAAAGCCCGATATCTTCATAGACAACCATGTCAGCAATGGTGCGGATTATCAATACACCCTGACCCATCTCTTTACACAACACGATAAACTGGGGGGCGAACTGGGGCAATACCTCAACGACGAAATGATGCCCGGCCTCGAGAAATCGTTAAAAGAGGCCGATTGGGATATTACCCCCTATGTCAATGTTTTCGACCAAGTACCCGAAAAAGGTTTTTCACAGTTTATTGATTATCCCCGATATTCAACGGGCTACACTACCCTCTGGAATACGCTTGGCATGATGGTCGAGACCCATATGCTGAAGCCCTACAAGCAACGTGTGCAGGGCACGTATCGCCTGATGGAAAAAATGGTCGCTATCGCCGAGATCGATCATGAAAAAATCAAGCGCCTTCGTGCGGAAGCGAAACACCGCCATAAGTACTGGAAATTCTATCCTACGGCTTGGGAAATCGATTCGACCCGAACCTCTATCCTAAATTTTAAGGGGTTTGAGGCGGATACCCTTACCAGCGAGGTCACCGGACAAACCCGACTAAAATATGATCGAAATCGTTCTTTCGTCAAACCCGTGGAATATCACAATTACATAACGCCCCTCGATTCCGTAGAGATTCCGGAAGCCTATATTTTGAAAAAGGGATGGAGTAAAGTCATCAACTTATTCGCGTTGAACCAAATTGTGGTTAAAGCACTTCAAAAAGATACCCTGCTCACCGTCGAATCGTATAAAATCGACACCTTTGAGACATCCGATGTTCCGTATGAAGGCCACTATCCGCATAGCAATACGAAGGTGAAATCAAATTTGGAGAACGTAAAATTCCAACAGGGAGATATTGTGATACCCACCGATCAGCCGGGCATTCGATACCTCTTGGAGACCTTGGAACCCGAAGCGAACGATTCTTTTTTCAACTGGAATTTTTTTGACCCCATTCTACAGCGCAAAGAAGGCTTTTCGCCCTATGTTTTTGAGGATGAAGCATTGGAGATGCTACAGAATAATTCCGTTTTGCGGGATAGCTTCCGACTTAAAAAGGAAAAAAATCCAGAATTTGAGGCAAATGGCTATGCCCAACTGGATTGGCTTTTCAAACAATCGGAACATTATGAGGAAGCCTATTTGCAGTATCCGGTATATCGGTTGATGAAGACGGATTAGAACCAACTTCCACTCCGGGCAGGTTCAAACTATCATTCAAAAAGAATCTTGATATTGGTATACGAGTTCTGAAGGGCTTTTTGGATTTTCTTCGGACCTTTCCACTTCACTTTTACGATTCCTTCTTTTTTTTCAGGTTTAAGCTTGCCATCATACTCCGTTTTCATGGCGTACCAATGTACTTCCTTTAAGGTTTGCGTACCGTCGTTCTTGTAGATATGATAGGTTGTTCTGAGGAAATTCTCGATGCGCAGGCCAGATACTCCGGTCTCTTCCATAACCTCACGAATGGCACAATCCTCAATCGATTCGCCTTTGTCGAGCCTACCTTTGGGCAGGTCCCATTTATCCTTTCTATAAATGAACAGCACCTTGCCCTCGGGGTTGGTGACAACCCCGCCCGCCGCAACGGTCAGGGGAATTTTTTTTGTGAATTTTTTAAGGATTTCCTCATGGTTCGGATGGTAGATAAAGGCTTCGGAAAGTTTCTTCTTTTTCAAGGCCTTGATGGCCTGGTTTATCGAATCTTCATTGAGCAGAAAATATTTGCCATCGGCCGTTTCGGTGAGTTTATTTGTTAAGATCAACGGTAGTTCGTTCACAAAAACTTTATACATTTGTAGTATGGTTTTAAACAAAGACACCGCAAAAAAAACGGCTGAGCTCTTACTGCAAATTAATGCAATAAAGTTGAATCCTGAAAATCCGTTTAGCTGGGCCTCGGGCTGGAAATCGCCTATCTATTGTGACAATCGGATCCTGCTATCGTATCCCGTTATACGAAATTACATCCGCGAGGAGATGGCCAAGCAGGTCGAGCTGCTTTATGGTAAGCCCGATATTATCGCCGGGGTGGCCACGGGAGCCATCGGTATAGGTGCTTTGGTCGCCGATGTTTTGGGCCTGCCCTTTATCTATGTCCGACCAGAGCCCAAATCGCACGGAAGGCGAAACCAAATCGAAGGGAAGCTAGAAGCCAACCGCAGTGTAGTGGTCATAGAAGATCTTATCAGTACAGGTAAAAGTAGTCTCAATTCGGTCGATGCACTAAAGGCGGAAGGTGCCAAGGTAAAAGGCATGCTGGCCATTTTCACCTATGGTTTTCAAGTGGCGGATCAAAATTTCGGTACGAAAGGAATAACGCTCCATACCCTTAGTGACTACGAATATCTGATGGAACAAGCCCTTGAAACCCGATACATCAACGAAGAGCAAATGAATACCCTTTTAGAATGGCGCCAAAACCCCGCCGAGTGGAAGCAGTGAAAAAAATAAAAATATGCTTATAGAAACCCCCAATAAAAAAATCACAAAAGGCGATAAAGAGGTTTTTGATTTCTTGACAGACCTGAAGAATTTCGAAAAATTAATGCCCGAGAGCATCGATAAGTTCGAACTTATAAACGAAGACCGTTTTCTTTTTTCATTAAAAGGGATGCCCGAAATCGTTCTTGAACGTAAAGGCCAAACGCCCTATAGCCAGATCGTATTGGGAGCCGCAAGCGAAAAACTGCCTTTTACCCTTACGGCCGATATAGCGAAGCTAAGTGAAAGCGAGAGCGAAGTGGCCTTAAGTTTTAGTGGCGAATTCAATGCGATGATGGGCATGATGATCAAAAAGCCGATTACCAATTTTATGGGTGCCCTTTCGGAGAATTTGGGGAAAATATAGCAGTTCGCATATCGCCCAATACGCCGTGCGCCGTGCCCTTTTCGCTTTTGCTTCTGCTTTTCGCCACCTTAGTAATGTCAAGCATATTGCGTTTAGCGTTTAGCGCAATAAATCAATAAAGCAACTTCACCTCTTTCAAATCGAAGGTCTTCAAAACAGCATTTTCGAGTTCGACATTTAGCCTGCCATCCTTTGAAACTCCCTTTATAAGTCCCACAAACCGTTGACCTTCATTATCTTCGAAGGTCGAGGGCTTCCCTCTTCCGAACAATGCGTTTTCATAGGCAATCCATAAATGAGCGTCATCCTTTTGCTCTAATCCTAAAAATACCTTTTTTAAGTGGTTCACGATATCCCGCAAGAGCACATCCAAATTAAACGTTTTTCCCAGCAGTACATGTAAAGAAGAAACGTTTTGTAACTCCTTGAAGGTTAACTGATTTACGTTCAGGCCTATACCTATTATGGATGTATGTATAGTACTACCCGTTACGATATTCTCGATAAGTATTCCGCATATCTTTGACCTACCTGACAGAATGTCGTTGGGCCATTTAATGCTTACATCGGGGACATTATATTGTTTTAAAACTGAATAAACGGCAAGTGAAACGCAGAGGTTCAAAACAAAACTATGGCTGACCGGCAGATTTAAACTACGCCGCAACACACTAAAAGTTAGATTTTTACCGGCTTCCGATTGCCATTTCGTACCCCTTTGGCCCCGACCCAGTTCTTGTTGTCGGGCTGTTACTACGGTGTAATTTTCAGGTACGTTCGACGACAATAACCGCCGTAAATGGGCGTTAGTGGAGTCCGTGGCATCAAGTTTGATTAATTGCATATCCGTCCTGTTGAATCTATTGTGGAAAACAACGGCTAAAGAACAAAAAAATAATAACTTTGCAGAAATTGAACCCTAATGGGTCTTTTAAAATTATTGAATGCAGAAAAGCAAAGCCGGTGCAGATGAGTTAATTGCATTGATCCTGGAAGGGATCGAAGAAGTAAAGGGGCAGAAGGTCAATTTACTCGACCTCAGGGATATTGAAAATACCGTTTGCGACTACTTTATCATATGTAATGGTACTTCGAACACTCATGTAAACGCCATAGTGGGATCAATCCGTAAAATCGTTAGCAAGGCCATGGGTGACAAACCTTGGCATGTAGAAGGTGAGGATAATGCCGAATGGATTTTAATGGACTATGTGAACGTCGTGGTACATGTTTTCCAAAAACAAATCAGGGAATATTACGACATCGAGGGGCTTTGGGGAGATGCTAAAGTGACCGAGGTGGAAAGTAGTTTGAATTCGTAAAAAAAAATAATGGCTAAGAAAGATACAAGTACGACAAACCCGAAAAAACCCAAATTCAGTTCGTGGTGGATCTACGGATTGATCGCGGTACTTTTGATCGGGTTTCAATTTTTAGGTAGTGGTAATCTCGGAACTACCAAAAAGACGACCACTTCAGAACTTCAGGAATATCTCCGGAACGGGGATATTTCCAAAATCCTGATTATTACCAATACCCGTCAGGCCAAGGTTTTCTTGACCGATGAGGCACTTGCCAAAGACGTTCACAACGATGTCAACGACCAACCTTTTCTACCCTCGACCGGTGCCGTACCACAGTACGTATTGGACTATGGGGATCTTCAAAATTTCGAGAACGAGATCAAGAATATCAAGAAGGAAAACAACCTCGAGACCATAGTCGATTACGATACGGACAACAACTATCTGATGGATCTTTTGTTGAGTCTTTTGCCCTTTGTACTGATTATCGGCATCTGGATTTATCTGATGAGGAGGATGTCAGGCGGTGGCGCAGGTGGTGCAGGTGGCCAGATTTTTAACATTGGTAAATCTAAGGCAAAGCTCTTCGATGAAAAGACGGACACCCGAACTTCTTTCAAGGATGTTGCCGGATTGGAAGGTGCCAAAGAAGAAGTCGAGGAGATTGTAGATTTCCTCAGAAATCCGGATAAATATACTTCCCTCGGTGGTAAAATCCCGAAAGGTGCACTTTTGGTAGGTCCACCGGGAACTGGTAAGACACTGTTGGCAAAAGCTGTAGCCGGAGAGGCTAAAGTACCATTTTTCTCCCTTTCAGGTTCCGATTTTGTGGAGATGTTCGTAGGGGTAGGTGCTTCTAGGGTACGTGACCTTTTCAAACAGGCAAAAGACAAATCGCCCGCCATTATATTCATTGATGAAATCGATGCGATCGGCCGCGCCCGGGGAAAAAATAATTTTACAGGCTCCAACGACGAACGCGAAAATACACTGAACCAGCTGTTGACCGAGATGGACGGTTTCGGCACCAATACCAATGTTATCGTGTTGGCAGCGACCAACCGTGCCGATGTGCTAGACAAGGCACTCATGCGTGCAGGACGTTTCGACAGGCAAATCTATGTAGACTTACCCGATGTCAGGGAACGTAAAGAAATCTTTGAGGTGCATTTACGGCCCATAAAAACCGCCGAAACTTTAGATATGGAATTTCTGGCAAGACAGACCCCCGGATTCTCCGGTGCCGACATCGCCAACGTCTGTAACGAAGCCGCGCTTATCGCTGCCCGAAGGGAACGGAAAGCCGTAACCAAACAAGATTTCCTGGACGCGGTAGACCGAATTGTTGGCGGCTTAGAGAAAAAGAACAAAATAATCACGGTAGGCGAAAAAGAGACTATTGCCTATCACGAGGCTGGTCACGCCACGGTAAGTTGGATGTTGGAACATGCCTCGCCCCTGGTCAAAGTTACCATTGTACCCAGAGGACAATCGCTGGGTGCCGCTTGGTATCTTCCGGAAGAAAGGCTAATCGTTAGACCTGAACAGATGCTGGACGAAATGTGCGCCACTATGGGCGGTAGGGCAGCGGAAAGAGTTATTTTTGACAAGATTTCTACCGGTGCCCTGAGCGATCTCGAAAAGGTGACCAAACAGGCACGGGCCATGGTTACCATTTATGGACTTAATGAGGAAATAGGAAACCTTACCTATTACGATTCCTCGGGACAGGATTCCTACGGATTTTCAAAACCTTATAGTGAGGATACGGCACGGAAAATCGATGGCGAAATATCGAAAATAATCGAAGAACAGTACACACGAGCTATCGAGGTTCTGACGGAACACAAAGACAAGCTCACTACCTTGGCCGAAAGATTGCTTGATAAAGAGGTCATATTCAAAGAAGATCTTGAAAAAATATTCGGTAAACGACCTTTTGATAAGGAATTCGATAAATTGGGGCAGGAAAATATCGATAAAAAAAAGGAAAGTAGTATGAAACCTATTAAAGAAGAAGCTTTAGAAAACGAGGCCAAGGAAAATAAAATATAAAATCCATCGTTGTCCTTTAACAGAGGACACACATATTCCCGCCACTCAGAAAACCCTACATTTCTGAGTGGCAAAAATATGAATTACGTTTAGAATATTGAATGGGGCTATTTGACAAATTATTCGGTGGCGGCAAACAGAAAAAAGTTTCCAAAGAAACTGCGGAGACCCGTGGTGCCCACATGCCAGATCTCAACATACCCATTGACGAAAAATTCACCATTCATTTTAGAAAGAACGGGGGCAAGTTTCTTTATTGCGATTCGTTTGCCGAAATTTCGCAGGCACTCCGGAATATTCTCGAGGAAAACGATTGGCACGACCATCCTTTTTATGCCCTTGACCCTAAACTGCAGGAAAGATTTTCAAAAGAGAACATAAGATTTACCGAAAAAAGCAAGCTGAGTGAAGTTTTCTTTACCACCTGCGAACACCTCATCGCGCAAAACGGTTCGATTTTGGTCTGTTCGAACCAATTGATGGACAAGAAGCTGAATGAACTTCCCTATAACGTTATTGTTTTTGCCACGACCAGTCAACTGGTTGAATCTATTGGGGAGGGGCTAAAAACCATTAAAAGGAAATATGGCCACAACATTCCAGCGAATATCACCACCTTAAAACACTTTCAAGCGAACGAAGAGAACTCCGACGACTTTTTGACCTATGGCAGTAGTTCCAAAAATTTGTATCTTTTGCTTTTAGAAGATTTATAATAGAAGCATGAGGGAAATTTTAAGGCGTTCGCTTACCGGGGCAGTATATATTATACTTCTCCTTTCCGCCGTTTTTTTGAGCTCGGACGCCTTCGATTTTCTTTTTATGGTTTTTGGGCT
Organism: Pricia sp.; assembly: GCF_041745955.1. NCBI lineage: Bacteria > Pseudomonadati > Bacteroidota > Flavobacteriia > Flavobacteriales > Flavobacteriaceae > Pricia > Pricia sp. Next base: position 3,047 of record NZ_JBGTHY010000039.1, on the reverse strand, counting down.
CGCCTGTCTCAATGAATACAAAAAATTAGTGGGCTTGGAGGGACGGTATATTTACATGGCCTATCTGGCCCTATGGTGGGCCTTTATCTATTTCGTTACCGATATTTGGATGGTTTATGCACTTTTGCTCTGTACCCTTACCGTTAATTTCCTTCTTTTATACTATCTTTTTTCCAAAAAGGAAAAATTGTTCAATACCTTTCAGAAATTTATAATCGGATTATTCTATATCGGCGGCGGCTGCATCTTTTTGACTATGATCCCATATACCAACGATGAGTTTGTAAAATTTCTCATCATCGGCATTTTCCTTCTCATTTGGGTCAGCGATTCGTTTGCCTATATCGTCGGACGTTTATTCGGGCGAACAAAATTATTTCCCCGGGTTTCGCCTAAAAAGACTGTCGAGGGTGCCTTGGGAGGATTGGTATTTGCGCTGGCCACCGCTTATCTTCTGGCGAAATACGAACCGATTATAACACCATGGCAATGGCTAGTTCTTGCCGCCATTATCGTAGTGGCAGGCGGTTTGGGCGACCTGGTAGAATCGAAGTTGAAAAGGGCCGCCGGAGTAAAGGACAGTGGTGCTATTCTTCCGGGCCATGGCGGCATGCTAGATCGTTTGGACAGTTTGGTGTTCGCCGCCCCGTTTGCATATTTAACCTTAAATATTTTTGCCCATGTTTCATAGAGAAGGCCAAAAAATAATACTGATTACCTTTTTTATTGTATCCGCAATCATACTAGTATCGCAATTTTATGTAAATATCGAATGGCTTCGTTGGGGACTTCAGATCGGTGCCCTGATACTACTAGTGTTAATATTACAGTTCTTTCGTAATCCGACCCGGAAGACGTCAAAAAATTTCGATGAAATATTGGCACCCGTTGACGGCAAGGTAGTAGTTATCGAAGACGTGGTAGAGACCGAGTTTTTCAATGAAAAACGCAAGCAGGTTTCCATTTTCATGTCACCCGTGAACGTGCACGTCACCCGTTACCCGGCCAGTGGCACCGTTAAATACTCCAAATACCATCCCGGGAAATATCTGGTCGCTTGGCATCCCAAATCGAGTACCGAGAACGAACGTACGACAGTAGTCATAAAAACCCCGAAATTCGGCGATATTCTTTACCGCCAGATTGCTGGAGCTATGGCGCGCCGTATCGTAAATTATGCCGAAGAAGGTGAAAACGTACAACAAGGCGAAGATGCCGGATTTATAAAATTCGGATCGCGCGTCGATTTATTCCTACCTTTGGATTGTGCAATAACCGTAAAGCTCAACCAAAAGGTAACGGGCGCAAAAACCTGTATAGCTGCCGTCGCCGTCAAAAAGGATGAAGAACGAGAAACTACATACTGATTTTGCGAAGGCGGTCGAGTTCGTAAACACCTACACCGAACCGATGCCCGCCGATCTTCTCTTAAAACTCTATGCCTACTACAAAATCGCCAATAAGAATTACGACAACCCCGGTAGTAGCACCCCTCTTATTAATGCTTTTAAAGCAAATGCCCTGATACAGGCAAATTATATGAGCCGCGACGATGCAATGAAGGCTTATGTGAAATTGGTGAAGAACGAGGTGATGAAAAAAAAGTAGACAGTTGCAGTAGCAGTTGACAGCAATCAATAACCTTTGTTTTTTCTAAACCAATTAACTCCTAAACTTTTTAAATCATTCGTACATATCCCCCAAATCGGCCTGACAGAGCTCGAACATAAAATTTCCCATTTTCTGGGTGACGTCCGTAAAAAATCGTTCTCCCTTTTCTTTTGTGGATCTATGGGGATTTCCTACGCCCGTATCGGCACTGATTTTTGACCACTGGCGCTCGGCCCAGACCCATCCTTCCGAAAAAGATTTTATTTTATAGCCTTTGGATGCCCCGTCGCCCCATTTTTCCTTCGGAAGTACTAAATCGGGATGTAGATGTAGCATCAAACTGGTCTCCATCTCGTCGGCGTGGTCGCCCTTTTCCTCGAAATAGGAATACTTGTCCACCACTTGCGTCCAGTTGGATAGACTGATGAACATTTTTGGGAATTTCAATCCGAGTTCACGAACAATGGACTTGAAATTATTTCCACCATGGCTATTGAACAGCAATAATTTGAAGACATCTTGTCGATTTAAGACCTCTATAATATCGCATAGAATAGCGAATTGGGTACTTGGGTTCAAATTGATATCAAGGTAAATATCGGACTGGCCGGTATTCACCCCAAACGGAAGTGTTGGCAAAACAATGACCTTCCCACCTTTTTCCCAAGCGATCCTGGCGGATTCTGCCGCAAGCGCATCGGCTTCGTAGTTGTCTGTGGCGTAGGGCAAATGGTAGTTGTGGGCTTCGGTCGCGCCCCAAGGTAGAACGGCTAGATCAAAGGTGGCAGCCTTTAGGGCATTCCAATTGGTCTCGGCAAGAATATAGGGTCTGCTAGTCATAAACGCTAGTTTTAAGTCAGATGAGACTTGACACTAGTAAAAGTAGTGCCAAAATCGTCGCATAGGCCATTGCGGCATTAAGGGAACACTAGTTAAACGGCCCCACCATAATATGTGCCCTGAAAGTGCCGGGATCCATTAACCAAGGCATTCCCTTTTCGTGTGGCTTGTCGGGTAGTCCTGTTGATTCCGTGGTTGCGAAGGGCGTATAGATGACATAGCGGTATTGTGCGTCGCCCAGTTCGCCCGTAGTTTTGTCGTAAGCCCCATCGGTGCCATAATAGACGTAAAGCATACTGGGCTCCTTGGGCATTTGCAATTCACCGGACTCGACCTCTGCGCCACGTATCTTTTCTTTTTCCTCGGCATCTTTGCCTTCAGCGGAAAGCTCACGACCCCGCTTCATAAACGGTTCCAATTTTTTGGAATAACAGGAAACACTAATCCCTTCCTTGTTAGGATTATCGGCCAAACAGACCAAATTATTGGTTCCTTCGCGCAATACGGCCATTTCACCGTTTTCGTCATAGCCGTAGACCATCGCACCCGACCTGTCCGCTTCCGGCGCAGGAAGCGTAGCCGTCTTGATCTGGATT
>NZ_JBGTHY010000038.1:0-1544 GCF_041745955.1 Pricia sp. | reverse complement strand
TCGGCCAAGGTGCTTTTGCCGTGGTCGATATGGGCGATGATACAGAAATTACGGATTTTCTTCATGGGCTAGCGAACTGCGTTTGAACCGGCAAAGATAGGTTATTTTAGGATGTGGAAATGGGCATTTACAAACGCACAGCAGTGGGATTTTTAAAAAACATACGATAGCCGTAGGATTTTACTTAAAAAACCTTAGTTTTGGATTAGAACTTTTATCTGCCACAATCTAGAGACTGGTTTGAATTATGTGATTAAAAAAGACCGACATATTTCGAAATAGTTTCTTACCCTTACGATTTGTTTGTGGCAAGATAACATCCTACAGCCCCAATTTTGAGAAACACAGTGTGTCCCTATTTGTTATGTCTTTTGTTTACGGGCCTGCTCTCGGCTCAAGAATATGCGATATCCGGTAAGGTCGAAAATGCGGAAAACGAACCGGTTTCATACGCCAACATACAACTTTTGAGTGCGGCAGATACCACTTTGGTAAACGGCACATCTTCGGAAGACAACGGTAATTTTGAAATTGAAGGAGTAGCGAAAGGCACCTATCTCATTAAGGCCAGCTATATCGAAAACGAATCAGCGCTTAGAAAAATCGATGTAAATGGCGATGTCGATCTTGAAACCATACGGTTGAACCAAGATGCACAAGCTTTGGATGAAGTAGTGGTGACCTCCCAAAAGCCTAGATTGGAAAGAAAGGTCGACCGTCTGGTTTTCAATATCGGGAATAGCGCTTTGGCGGACAGCGATATTTGGGGTGTGCTGAAAAGAACTCCAAATGTCATCATCGTAAACGAAAAACTGACAGTTAAAGGAAGTAGTGCCGTGGGCATTTTGATCAACGGTCGAAAGGTCAACCTGCCCAAGGACGATATCATCAGCCTTTTATCAGGTACTTCCGCCAGTGATGTCGAGGCCATCGAGGTCATTACCAATCCACCGGCAAAATATGATGCCGAAGATGGGATTCTTATCAATATCATAAAGAAGAAGAATCTGGTGGCGGGATACAACGGTGCGGTATATAATAGGTATAAGCAAGGGATACTTCCTAAGCACAGCATAGGCACCGACCATTATTTTAAAGGTGAAAAAACGGGATTTTCCGTCAATTACAGCTTTAACCATGATAGGGAGGTCATTAAATACACGGACATCACGAATTTCTTTGAAAACAATGAAATAGTAACTACCTGGACAGCCGAGCAGGAATTGTTGCTTCGTAGAAAAAAGCACAACGTATCCGCATTTTTCGACTATGATCTGAACGATAAAAATAGATTGAGCCTTTCGACCATTACTGTTTGGCAGCCTCAAGTGGATCGGGTTTACGATACGGAAACGGCCATTGTGGGCGATACCCTATCTGGTTTCAATACCATTAACAACTCGGACGAACGACAAGTGAACACCTCCTATTATTTGGATTATGTGCATGAACTGGATAAGGTAGGGGCCGAGATTTCACTTAATTCCCATTACACCTATTACGACTATGAACGTGGGCAGGCCTTAAATACCGGGTTTTTGGAT
>NZ_JBGTHY010000037.1:0-10004 GCF_041745955.1 Pricia sp. | reverse complement strand
TTTTTCGTAAAGGGATTCGACCAGAGACCTGCTTGTATCCGATGAATGATCATTCACCGCCAGTACTTCCCAGTTTTTATAGGTTTGTCGACACACTGAATCCAGGCAATCCTTAAGAAACTTTGCGTTATTTTTAAAAGGGATAAGGATGCTTACCAAAGGATTTTTCATGGTCGGCAAGGTATAAAAAGCAGACGAAAATCCGATTTGCAGCGCCTCGCAAATTCCTAGATATGAATTATTCCAAGAAATCCTTTTAAGAAACAGAAAAAGCTTTCTATATTTGCGCTCGCATTGGAGAAATGGCAGAGTGGTCGAATGCGGCAGTCTTGAAAACTGTTGAGGGTCACACCTCCGGGGGTTCGAATCCCTCTTTCTCCGCTAGGTAGTGTCAAAACGCTACAGATAACCCTGTAAATTATTAATTTACAGGGTTTTAATTTTTTTTGCATTCAAATGAATTCATTTGATATCATGTTAAATAGTGCCCAATTCGGTGTCAGTCAGAATTCTTCACCCAAGTGACACCTATCTACATATAAATTATTGTTAATCAACACGTTGAAAGGATTGCTTTTTGATATTTTTTTCCTAACTTCAAGGGAAATAACTGTTAATTAGGTGTCAGTTCGGAAGTGCGGCAATTAAATGGCTACTTAGCCCAGATGCGCACCGATTTATACAAACTGGCCGAGAAGTTTAAGGAAGATGATTTACACCAAACGGCAATTTCTTTACGAGATGCCTATTTAGAAAAAGACTAGAAGTACAAAATGCTATTGGAGATTTTCCAAGAGCACAACAACCAGGTTGATAGTTTGGTCGGTCAGGATTTTGCCGAAGGTACAACGGAAAGGTATCGGACGGCCAGGAGTCATTTGGCAGAGTATATTCCACATGATTATCGAAAGAAGGACATGCCAGTAAAGCAAGTTGACCATGCTTTCATTACAGGTTTTGAATATTATCTAAAGACCAAGCGTAAGTGTAGCCACAATACTGCCATCAAATACGTGGTCAATTTTAAAAAGATTATCCGTATAGCTGATGCGAATGGCTGGATTGCCAAAGATCCCTTTGCAAACTATAGGGTGCGCTTAAAGAACGTAGAGCGTGAATTTTTAACCACCGAGGAATTACAGCAGTTAATGGATACTCCTTTCCAACACCAACGCTTGGAACATGTAAGGGATTGCTTCGTTTTTTGCTGCTTTACTGGTTTGGCCTACGCTGATGTGAAAAAATTGACTCATGATGATTTCGTTACAGGCATCGATGGAGAACTGTGGATAAATTCTAAACGTACTAAGACCAAGACAAAAAGTAATATCCCGGTGCTACCTACCGCCTTAATGATTTTGGAGAAGTATGAGAATAGTCCAAATTTGATTAACGACAAGGTTCTTCCAGTACTGAACAACCAAAAAAGGAATGCCTATTTAAAGGAGATAGGGGTTCTTAGTGGCATAAAAAAGAATCTCACGACCCATTTAGCTCGCCGCACCTTTGCAACTACGGGAACGCTTTCAAATGGTGTCTCTATTGAATCGGTAAGTAAGATGCTCGGGCATAAATCGCTACGGACTACCCAGCACTATGCCAAAATTTTAAATCGAAAGGTGAGCGAGGAAGTTGCGCGAAAGATTGAAAAATAAAAGTTTAAAACGATTTTATCGCTCGCGTTTATTTATCGCTGTATGTAAGTTCTTTCCGAAAGATATTTTTCATTTTGCGACCTCCTGGAGCAAAAGCAAGATTGTCATGACAATGACACATCATGAATTCTCTTTTTTCGTAAAAAATTTATCGTAAAATGGGGACTGCGAAGGTTTTTTACGAAAAAATCAAGGAAAAAGGAGTGAAGTAAAACGTTTAGGTATCTGAAAATCATAACGTTAGATAAAATAACATCGCTTTAGCGTGTTATCCTCTTGTTTCTTCGAACCTAACATTAATCAATTCACAAAATACTTTGGCATATCAAAACAAAACCTATTAGCAAAGTGAATTGCAAATAGCAAAAGTGGCTAAATATTGAAGAAGAGGACTTGGAGAGAGACTGTTTTGGCTCTTGAAACCCAAGTTAATTTAAAGTTTTGTATCTTGAATGACAATGGTTCAAACAGCAAACAAATGCACTTATGATAACCGTATTTTTTACTTTATTCGCTCTGTTCAACCCTATTTCTGATCCTGATCCGTTATTCAAAGCTCAAATAATCGATGCCAATATCGCCATCGGCTATGGCCTTGCCATCGGCGATGTAGATGGCGATAAAAAGCCCGACATACTACTAGCGGATAAAAATGAATTCGTGTGGTACAGGAACGGCGACTGGAAGCGCTTTGTGATGATAGAAAACCTTACTGCCTCTGACAATGTGTGCCTTGCCGCCCGCGATATTGATGGTGATGGCAAAGTGGAAGTAGCTGTGGGTGCTCAATGGAATCCTGGTGAAACAAGCGATGATATGGCATCGGGGAGTGTTCATTACCTTATCAGACCAGAGGATCCCACAAAAAAATGGACGGCCATAAAGCTCCACCACGAACCGACTGTTCACCGGATGCACTGGGTCCGGACTGCTGATAATAATTATCAACTTGTCGTATTACCGCTGCACGGCCGGGGTAATTCAAATGGTGAAGGCAAAGGTGTGAAGGTTTTTGCCTATCAAATGCCAAATAATCCAACCGAGCCCTGGAAATTATCGCTCATCGATCAAACGATGCACCTCACACACAATTTTGATATGGTTGACGCAGCAGCATCTGAGCAGATGTACATCAGTGGCAAGGAAGGTATAAAAGTTTTTACATACCAAAACCAAAATTGGATAACCCCGGATACTGGAATTATATCAGGGTATAGTTTTGGGGAAGTTCGCGTAGGACAAATTGATGACAAGCGTTTTGTCACAGGCGTGGAGTCCATGCATGGTAATGAGCTGACAGTTTATCTACCGGGCAGCAACCAACGTATTGTGCTCACCGATGAACTTAATCAAGGCCATGCCCTGGCAACTGAAGATTTTCTCAACTCCGGTATCGATCAAATTGTAGTCGGTTGGCGTAAGGCAAATGCCAACCAAGAGATAGGTATCAAGATCTTTGTAGCTACTGATTCTCAAGGTACCCGCTGGAAGAGCCATTGGGTCGATAAAAATGGGATGGCCTGTGAAGACCTAAAAGTAGCTGACCTGAATGGAGATGGCAAAATGGATATCATCGCAGCCGGAAGGGACTCACACAATTTAAAGATTTATTGGGGAAAATAGCAGTGTGCTCAACAAAAGACTGGATTTTGAAGCCTTCCCTAGAAAAAAGGACAGTTTAAAATTCAAATTTATTGATTTTAGATTTTAACTGTTACATGAACAAAATGCAAAACATGGCGGACATCTTCAAAACACCATTTATGGGGTCTGGGTATGAGCAAACTAAATCTTGCCCCGGATAAAGAACTTAGTATCCCAAGGGCTTTGTTTGCCACCACAGAGACTATTTTTAATGAAGATATTGAGCGTTTGGAAAATCTGTACTCCCGAAAAGATATTCTAAAAACGTTAAAGACAACCAAAGAACGTATCAGTAATACGGTTTGTGATTGGGGGCTAAAAAATACCATGCCAAGCCTTTCATTCGGTTTGCCCTATGAAGTCTGTTAGCCTTAAACCCCTAAAACAATACTGGCATCGATACCGAGCTTTACGCTAATATCCCTTGCAACTTTTAAAGGGGGTTCGCTCTTGCCGGTCAAATATTCGCTTACCCTTGAAGTACTTACCCCCAAAAGTTCGGATAGGCGTTTTTGATTCAATCCCATTTCCGCCATTCTCAATTTAATGACCTCGACAAGTGAGGGTTTTTTGACGGGATAGGTACGTTCTTCGTAATCTGCCACAAGGTCGGACAATAGATTTAACTCAATATATCCCTTTGCATCCTTGTTTTCGATGTTATCGGCATCCTGCAAAAGAACTTCGATACGTTCAATAATGGCGTTATATTCCTTAACTGTTTTGATCATGGTCAAATGGTTTTAATATCCTTAATCCTGTCGTAATCAGAATGGGTACCAATAAAACGTATGTACACTTTTTTGGCATTGAACGAAATTATGGCAACAAGTCTATAATCGTTTCCCTTAATATTGAATACATAACGATTGTTGCCTACATAGTCAACGCTGTTAAAGGTTTGCCTAATATCGTTGAAATCGTTCCATTGTTTTGCCGTTACCGTGTGATACCAAAAGTTCAAGACATTTTCGGATGCCGCATGTTTTTCCGTAAACTCCTTTATTCGCTTATAGGTAACAATGCGCATGCTGGATTTCTTTATAGCAAAGATACTACCAAATTTTGTAAAACGAAATTTAATTACGTATTTTGTAATTAATTTGTTTTATTTGTACCTTTCAGGAGCTTTTTTTGGCACCTGTTTAAAAACAGATCAACCTTTTCAGACGTAAGGCTTTGTTAGGTTTTCAGTCTTAGAGCTTTTGAGATGAACCAATATGGACTTCAAGTCCATAGTGGTTCATTTGAAATTCTCCAAGATTTATCGATGGCATAGCATATTGATTCAAAAAAATAGGAATCGTCATTTCGTGGATCTATTTAAGTCAATCATTATCTTTATAGGGATAGACATTTTCGATTTTAGCATTATATTTTGTTTAAATTCTATGAAAATGCGCTTTTTAGGTTATGTGCTTATTTTATTCTCCACATTTGTGCTGGCACAGCATTCGACAGTGGATACCTTGCCGCCTCCGTTTGCGACGAAATCAGTTTCCAATTTTTCGAAGGTCATGGGATGGGAAAATGGGAGAACGCCCAAGGCCCCAAAAGGTTTTAAAGTGACGAAGTATGCCGATGGTTTTGAAAACCCAAGGTGGTTGTACGAACTTCCCAATGGCGATATCCTTGTCGCCCAAAGCAATTCGAACTATGGATTTTTCAAACAGATCGGCGCATGGATCATTGGGGCCGGAAAATCAAAAAACCTAAAGCATAGTGCAGATGTCATTACCTTGTTAAGGGATAGCGACCAAGATGGTATACCGGACGTGCGAAAAACTTTTTTGGAGCATGGACTGAACCAACCTTTTGGAATGCTCGCTTTAAAGGATTCTTTTTACGTTGCCAATACCGATGCCCTGATGCGATTTCCATACAAAAGGGGCGATTCACAAATAGCCGGTTCCGGAGAGCAGATGGTACAACTGCCCGCTGGAAAGGTGAACCAACACTGGACACGGAATATAATTGCAGCTAAAGACGGTTCCAAAATATATGTGGCCGTAGGTAGCGGAACCAATATCGCCGAAAAGGGCATCAAAAAGGAATTTATGAAAGCCAGTATTCTTGCTTATGATAGGGATAGGGGCGAATTGAAAATCTATGCTTCCGGTCTCCGGAATCCCGTCGGGATGGATTGGGAACCGGAGACCGGAAATTTATGGACGATCGTAAACGAACGCGACGGTCTGGGGAACAATCTAGTGCCCGATTACCTGACCAGCGTTGAAAAGGACGGATTCTATGGATGGCCCTATTCGTATTTCGGAATAGACGATCCAAGGGTTGAAATCAAAAATCCGGAACACCTTCAAAAAACAATTGTTCCTGATTTCGCTTTGCAAAGCCATACGGCATCCCTTGGCCTGGTATTTTATACTGGAAATAGCTTTCCACAAAAATATCATGGCGGAGCCTTCGTCGTACAGCATGGGTCTTGGAACCGGAAAGAACTGTCAGGCTATAAAGTAGTGTTTGTTCCGTTTGAAAATGGGAAACCATCAGGGAAGCCGGAAGACTTTTTGACTGGATTTGTCGTAAATCCAAATGAAGACAAAGTATATGGCCGTCCGGTATGTGCGATCATGACCGAAGAGGGCTCGTTATTGATTACCGATGATAAGACAAATACGATTTGGCGAATAAGTGTGGAATACTAATGCTTCATTAATCTAAACACTTCGAGAAAATAAATAATTACATGACAGAAAAAAAACTTAAACGCCGACGCTACAAAAAAAAACGTTACATAGTTCCAGTAACAATAATTGCGATTTTGTTACTGTGCAGATTGCTTTTGCCCTTTATGGTCAAAAATTATGTAAATGGAGTACTGGCGGATATTCCTGGTTATTATGGACAGGTTGCGGATATTGATATCGCTTTGATTCGGGGAGCCTACACCATTGATGGTTTGTATTTGAACAAAGTAAATGCAGGCTCCCAAGTACCCTATCTCGATTTTGAAAAGACCGATATTTCGGTGCAGTGGAAATCCCTTTTTGACGGCAAGATCGTTAGCGAGGTCATAATGACGCGGCCCAAACTTATTTATGTTTTTGAAGACCAACAAGATTCGACCGGAACCGAACCGGAGGTGGAAGATTGGTCAAAAGCACTCACGGATTTGGTGCCTATCGACATTAACCAACTGGAAATTATCGATGGTGCCGCGGCCTTTGTGGAGCTACAGGCAGATCCGAATATCGACCTGAACCTGAAAAACATAAACTTGATCGCTACCAACTTGCGCAATGTGGTCCAAAAGGAAAGAACCTTGCCCTCTGAAGTGCATGCAACCGCCATATCAATAGGAGATGGAAATATGAAACTCGATGGCAAAATGAACCTGGTTAAACAAATTCCCGATATGGATATCGCATTTTCTTTGGAAGGGGCAAACGCCACGGCCCTCAACGATTTTACAAAACATTATGCAGAAATCGATTTTGAAAGTGGCACCTTTGAGGTTTTTGGCGAGGTTGCCATAGCCGACGGTTTTCTTAAAGGCTCTATTAAACCCATCTTGAAGAACGGAAAACTTCTGGGCAAAGAAGACGGATTTCTGGAAACCTTATGGGAAGGTTTTGTCGGGTTCTTCAAATTCGTTCTCAAAAATCAAAGGAACGATACCTTAGCCACAAAGGTTCCGCTAGAGGGCGACCTTAACAATGTGGGAACCAAAATGTGGCCTACCGTTACCAATATCTTTCAGAATGCCTGGATCAAGGCATTTGAGGGCGTAGTGGATGACGATATCGATTTCAAGGATGCCGAGGCAGGTGCGGATAAAGTGGATAAAAAAGAATCCCGAAAGGAGGCGCGTCGAGAACGGCGCGATGAAAGAAAAAGTCAGCGGGAAGATCGCAGAACGAACGGCTCCAAATAATGTTGAGCCTGCACGGAATCCTATAAATTCAATATTTTCACAAAATTATTTCCTTGCTTTGTTCTATCTTTTGCATTAAGATAGGGTCGTCGGCCATATAGGCTTCCATTTCCATGAAGCAGGCCGAGGCCAATTTTTCTACGTCTACCAACGCAAAAAAGAGCGTTCCCCCTTTATCGGATTTCATAGCATTAAATTCCGGAATTTTCTTTCGGATAAGGAATAACTGTGTCAAGTAGTCTATAGCGGTAAGCGCAGTTCCGGGATCGTTAATAGCAGGGGAACTTGCCTTTACGGCGACTTCGACCAAATGTTTAAAGCCGATTTCAACAACGTCAATGGCCTCAACGCGGTCGATGCTGATGCATCTCTTTATTTTATTCAGTTGCTTTTTGCCGATTTTTGCAGATGTGGCCAAAACCGGTTCATTTTCTAAAACGAAACTTCCCATTCTTTTGAGCAGTTTGAAGTCCACTTCGATTTTAGCTGAGATAGAAATCAATTTTTTCAATCGTATTTTATTTAGGTATCCACATTGTTCAAAGGCTATCTTGTCGGCCCACTCGATATCTGAAGTTCTAGAAACACATGTATATTTCAAATCCATTAATTCCACTAGATTCCTTTTTGTGTTCAAAAAGGATTTATGCAGTATGTAGTTGACCTGAATGGTCTGTGATACACTATGTATGAAATAAATAAATAATAGAATGCTTACTGCGCCCATGAGAATGGCCAAAGGTGCGGCGACAGGAGGGAAATCGATGTTGTTTTCACTCGAAATAAATACCGCCATGACCAAAGCATAAATTAGGATCCCGCTGGTTACTCCCAAAATAACTTGTTGATTTTTTTCCCGGAGGATAAGGGGGATCAATCTTGGCGAATAATTGCTGATGCTACGGTTCAATACGTTCATTACCATAGTAAACGTGAAAATGGTAAGCGTGAAAATTCCACCTATGGTAAATGATAGTATAAACTTTATATTCTCTGGATTCTTAATGGCCAATTGTGGATATTCTTCAAGCAAATCTGGTTGGAGAATAACGAGGGAAACGGCCAAAATTGAAAAACCTATCGCAATACAGAATGTCAGGAAGGAGATGCTGTTGTAGATGCGACGAATAAATGGAAGAAATTTGAACATAGAATTTTGAGTGTTTTGATTGCGAAGATATGGGTTTGATAGAATTTTGACGAGTTTTCTGATTTCCTTAGATTCGCTTATTCGGCTATAATCCATCAAAATCGAATTGCCCAATGAATAATAATATATTGTATAACCTTCAGAGACGATTGATTTGGTTTATCTTGACCACAAATAGAAAAATATGATTACGATTGAAGTAAATTCACTTCCCATAGCTGAGGTAATGCGTGATATTTCAATAGCTTTTACTACTACGTTCAGTGAAAGCTGCGGAGAATACTTTCTTGATATTCCCGATCATATCGGTACAGGAAATATTCGTGGGATCAACTTTGATGGGGGCATGGGTATCGTTCAGTACGATTGTCTCTTCCATGAAGATGTAGAATTTCAATTTACGGTCAACGAAGTGCATCCCCTGAAATTTTTGTATTGTTTGGAAGGTACGTTAAGGCATAGGTTCGAAAATTCGGAACAGATTCATAAAATTGTTCAATATCAAGAGGCCATAGTAGCCAGTGATCTGTTGAATGGACACATCCTACATTTTAGCGCCGACACGCAAACGGTAATCAACAGTTTGGAGATTACCCGAAAAATATTCCAGCAAAAAATAGAATGCGATCTGGTCACTATGGACGATACCCTTCAAAACCTTTTCAATGATATAGAAGCTAAAAAAACCTTTTATCACGATGGTTTCTACAGTCTGAAATTGGCCGATCTCTTTCGTGAAATGCAATCCTTTGATGGAAAGGATTTTTTGCGAAAATTATTTTTAGAGGGAAAAGCCTACCAAATGTTGACCAGGCAAATACTCGAATACGAAGACGATTTGGGGGATTTAAGTAACCGGAGTATTCTTCGCCGTACGGAGGTTGTACAAATAGAGAAGGCTGCAAAACTCATAAAGCACCGGATTTCAGACTTATATACCATAGACTGGATTGCCCTAGAAGTAGGTCTGAACGCCAACAAACTTCAAGAAGGGTTTCAGGACCTTTACGGTGTTACGGTCAATAGGTTCATTCAAAAAGTACGTTTGGACCTAATTAAGGATTTCATACTAAATACGGACCTTAACATGTCCGAAATCGCAAATAGGGTGGGGCTGTCGAGCAAAAGTTATCTCTCAAAAATTTTCAAGGCAGAATATGAGACCACACCTTCGGAATACAGAAAACATTATATCGATTCCCTTCTTAAAAAAAGGGCGACTGAAAAATAAGATTCTGTCTCAAAACGCCCTAAATTAATTTTGCGATTTTAGTATTTCGGCGCAAATTAAGACACTTTACCGGATTATATTGACATTATAACCCATATATACCCACACCTCGTTTTTGAATCAAAAAATGAATTATTTTAGATACATGTTCAACCCTTAATTCAAAAATCATGAGAGACATTGTATGGATCATCGTAGTAATCTTGGTAATCGGCTGGCTGGTCGGCTTTATGGCATTTCCCGACGTGGGGGGGATTATCCACATTATTCTAGTCGTTGCCGTAATACTGGTAATTTACAAACTAGTGACCGGCAGAAAGGTTTGATTGGAGTACACCGGGGCGGCCCGACAATGATTATGAAGGATGAAAGTCAGTAAGTTTACCAAGCGCGCCCTTTTGGGCGGCGGAATATCCCTGGCCGTAATTC
>NZ_JBGTHY010000036.1:0-14387 GCF_041745955.1 Pricia sp. | reverse complement strand
TGTCCAATCGAGCCACCGGAAAATCGGTGATCGGTGTGCCGGTATTTGAGATTTCAGCTACGGCAACCACCGTGAAATCAAGACCGCTGTGCGGATCGTCCGCATGTTTTTTATAACTCGAGGTAACAAAAAACTTTTCAGGCAACAATTTGAAGCTTTCCGACTTGCCCGGGTTCCCAATTTGGTCCAATTCGTAATTGAACTGTATCGTAGAATTGCCCGCCACCTCAGGATCGGAAAGTACGTGATTGTTGGTGAGGATCAGGTTCGGGGTAATCAAGAACCCGGTACCATAACCTGTGTTACCTAATCTCGAGGTAGTAGTAATCCTTCCGACAGCTTTAGAGAGTTCCACTATTCTTTGAATAATACGGATGTCCTGAAAATTAGCTTCGCCGTTGATACGTTCCAAGGCCTGTAATTCAGCGGTTCCTTCCCGCAAAATTCTGTTGGACAGTCTCTTTTTGTCGGTCTGTATTTCCGATAGTTCGACCTTTCCCTGCCGGACATGGGTGATATCCGTTTTTATTCGGTCTATGTCGTTCAAGACACTTGAATAATTTGAATGCGCCTGTTCGGCCAATTCCCTGAGTGTATCTTCCATAGTAGTTCGGAGTTAAGAATACTTAATTTTAAACGGTGAACCGCGGAGTTAAACCCCGCTTGCCCGATTTTGACAATTTTTCAAATCGGAATTCCATTCTAAAGGTATTGTCTGAAAAAAATCACTCATACAGTAAGATGTCTTAATTGCACCTTATAGTATGGTTGCTCAAAGATTAGTTTTGCTATTTGGTGCCATTGGCGCCACAGCCAATATCCAATTTTGTAAACTTTAACGGGGGAAAAGTATATGGGGGTAACGACTCTAAAAAAAATGCTTACTCGTAATAGGGGGAAGATAATTACATCACAAAGTACAACTATTTTCTCATATTTGTGTAGGAAAATCGACTAATCGTAAAAATTAACATTATTGGTACAGCGCCTATAAACCATGGGTTGATTTGCTGCTTCAACCGGATACTCCAACCACCCAGATACTCCTTCCATCTATACAATTCTTACACCCATCCATACAATTTTAAGAATATCAAGTATGGCTATTCCCTACATTTAAGCACTCCCCCTTTGTATTGATTCCGGAGTTGTCAAATAAGTGAGTTCACGGTTGACGATCCAATCCTATTTTTAAAATTGCAAAAAACCGGTTTTCCAAAACCCATATCCAATGAAAGTCCGACAGCTACTTTACGCGACCCTATTTCTATTCCTGATAATTCTCCCCTCTTCCTGCGTCAGCACCCGGGTAGAGGCCAGCCCGTATCAAGATAGCGTCGAAAATCTGGAATGTCGGAAGGAATCAAGTTGGAGCTATTATTGGGGACTGAAACAAAAACGGATCGACGCCAATCCCGAGGTGGCCGGCAACGCATGTCCCTGCCGCGAAGGCGCGCTCTCTTGGGTGGTGGTCAAGACCTCTTTCACCGATTTTCTTTTGAGTTCGGTAACTCTTGGTATCGTCAACCATAGAACCGCTACCTATGGTTGCGCCCGGCCACAGAACGGGGAAGGGGATTTGGACAATTGACTTTTTGAACGATTTGTAACCCGGAACGGTATATTTAATGCAAGAATCATGACTCCAACTGGAATAGACCCGCTACCCATTCAGCAATGGATGAACAAACATGAGAATTTCACCCATCAACTGGTGGCCGGTGCCTCTTTCAAACTTTGGAACCCGCCGGCGGCAAAGTATCGGGACCGGTATTTGGCGACTACCAAGAATTTTCAGTGGCTGATCGATCACGCAGTTACGAACAATCTTAAACTACGGGCCATCGGCAGTGGCTGGTCTTTTACCAAAGTGGGCGTGACCGATGGGGGATTGATCGATACCGCAGGCCTGAACTTTTCCTTTCCCATTACGCCCAATTATGTTAGTCCACAGTATGCGCAAAAGGCCGAGGACCTTTACTTTGTTCAGTGTGGAACCATTATTCACGAAATTAACACCCGTTTGGCGGCCAAGGAACCCCAACGTTCGATCAAGGCCTCTGGGGCAAGTAACGGGCAGACCATTGCGGGGGCGCTTTCCACGGGTACCCATGGTGCGGCCATAAAATTTGGGGCGATTCCCGATTTTACGGTCGGCTTACACATTATCACGAGTGGCGATCGGCATGTTTGGTTGGAAAGGGCTTCGTATCCCGTGGCCTCCCAAGAATTTGTCGCTTGGCTGGATGCGGAACTCGTGCGGGACGATGCCCTTTTCGATGCCGCCCTCGTGAGTTTTGGCAGTTTTGGATTCATTCACGGCGTGATGATCGAGACCGAACCACAGTTTCTGCTTACCGAACACCGCCTGGGCAAGGTGGCCTATGACGATACCCTTAAAAATGCAATGCGAACGCTGGATTTTTCCCATCTGAACCTACCGGGTACTGGGCTAGACGGAGAGATGTACCATTTTGAGGTGCTTTTCAACATCCATGATTTTGAACCCGGCAATCCCGATCAAGGGGCGTTCTTGAAATACATGTTCAAAAAACCATTCGCCTTGCCCTATCCGCCTTTGCAACGTAACAATGAATTTACCTACGGGGATGACCTATTGGGCATTATTTCCACTGTTTTGGACAAGCTGCCAGGATCTGGTAAATTGATTCCCGCTATGGTGAACCTGATGTTCGGACTGGCCTTTAAACCCGAACCGCCGCGAACGGGAACCATCCGGGAAATGTTCAACTACACCAAGTTCAGGGGAAAGGTGGCCAGTGCGGCCATAGCGATCGATATAGCCGATTCGCCCCGCACCGTGGACCTTGTCATCGAGGTCAATAAACAGCACCCGTTTCCAGGCGGACTCGCCCTTCGCTATATAAAGGGCACCCAAGCGACTTTGGGATTTACCAAATTCCCGAAAACCTGCGTACTCGAAATGGACGGAATGGACGGCCAGCCGGCGAGGAAGTTTTTCGAGGCGGTCTGGAACCGCTTAGAGCTTGAACAGATACCCTATGCCCTACACTGGGGAAAGATCAACTTCAACCTCAACAATAATCGGATCAAACGTATGTACGGAACGGCATCCGTAGAAAGCTGGATCGATGCCCGAAACTCCTTGCTCGAAACCCCGGTATTATCCGTATTCGACAACCCGTTCATGGCGCAATGCGGACTTAACAAGGTTCATGGGGCCATCGTGTAATACTACCGACTGGCCATTGCCTAAAGCTAAAAATACTGTTTCCGGCTACTGCTAGAGTAAAGTACCTCCCCCGTCCCAGGCAGGGGAGGTACTTAACACTAGTTCATGTGATAGATAATTTTCAGTTACAGAAAGTATTTTTGCGTAAGTCATTAAACCTTTTGCTCCCAACCAAGTCTAACTCTACATTGCCAATAGTTGTTTGGCTTACAATCGCCCTTGGGGCAAACCGACGCAGCTAGGCCTAAGTCCCGAAAAATAAACTTTCAGAGAGAACTTCAAATGCAAGTTATGCGGAAATTGCACCTTGCCCGTCTCGCCAAAAAGAATTATTTTAGGGATTCAACGGGTTTTAATCCGTTGATAACAGATTCCAAAAAAGACTTCCCAAAAAAAATGCAGATTACGCCCCGAAGAGATATACGGCCCTTTGTATTGTATGGCTCCGCACTGGTGATCCTTTTTCTGGGATGCTCTCCCAAGTTTTCGAATGTAGCGGTACCCATCGAAAATGTACAGGAGTTCTCCTATACCGGCAATGCAGTTCTAGAGGATAAATGGTGGACGGCCTTCAAAGATGAAAATCTCAATCAATTGATCGATAGCGCAATGGGATCCAACTTTGACCTCGCCGCGACCTGGCAACAATTTTTGGCAGCCAAGGCGACGGTCGTTCGGGAGGCCGGTAACAAATGGCCACAGATCGAGGCCTCTGCACAGTCGGCAATCAATTTTCCGGAAAACGACTTTAGAGGTGGGGAGAATACGCAGCTGGGGCTTTCGGCCAGCTATGAAATCGATTTATGGGGCCGGATACGCACGGCCGTACAGGCCGAAAAATTCAGGGCCGAGGCCAGCCTCTACGATTACCGAACAGCGGCTATCTCGCTTTCCGCGGAAATCGCAACTATCTGGTACCAGCTACTGGCCGCGAAAAAACAGTTGAAAATTACCGAAACCCAGATCACTACCAACGAAAATATTATCAAACTGATACGCTCTCGCTTCGTCGGGGGCCAGATTCGGGCGGT
The DNA here is from genome assembly GCF_041745955.1 of Pricia sp. Taxonomy (NCBI): domain Bacteria; kingdom Pseudomonadati; phylum Bacteroidota; class Flavobacteriia; order Flavobacteriales; family Flavobacteriaceae; genus Pricia; species Pricia sp. Next base: position 10,142 of record NZ_JBGTHY010000036.1, on the reverse strand, counting down.
CGATATTCTTCGGCAGGCACAATTGTTGGAAAGTACCAAAGAACAGCGTATTATATTTGCCACTAACGTAAACCTCTTGGAAAATCGGCTGGCCGTTCTTTTGGGGAAGCAGCCCCAAAACGAGCTGGAAACGGAAGTCACCGATCTGCCCGTATTACCGGAACTGCCCGAACCTGGACTACCTTTGGAATTGTTACGGCGAAGACCCGACTTACAACAATCCTATGCACTTTTACTGGCGGCCGACCGTGATATGGCCTCAGCGGTACGGAGCAAATACCCTGTTATTTCTATCTCCGCACGCGGGCAATTGCGCGCCAACAATTTCGCCAACCTTTTCGAAAACTGGGCCTATTCCCTCGCCGGAAATATTTTGGCGCCCCTATTTTACGGCCGCCAATTGAGCGCGGAAGCAAACCGCACGGAAGCCCTAAAACAACAACGTCTCTACGCCTACGGACAGACCACCCTAGAGGCGTTCGAGGAAGTAGAAAACGGCCTGGTTCAAGACCGGATGCAAAAAGACAGATTGGAGAATATAGGCCGACAACTGGAACTGGCGGAAAAAAGTAACAAGCAACTGCGGATAGAGTTCCTGAACGGTTTTAGTCCGTATTTGGATGTGCTGATCGGCTTGGACGGAGAACAACAGCTGCGACGGGATTATGTAGCGGCACAATCCGAACAGATTCAGATACGGATTGCCTTATACCGCGCATTGGCCGGCGGATTTGAGACGGAAAGGGATTTGGATAATTAAATAACACTAAACCACAACCCACAAAAAGCGCTCAGCTTATAAATAATGAGTACATCGTTTAAACTATAATTGAGACCGATACATAATGAGTAACAAGAAATTAATAGGCATTTGCGTCGGCATCCTCGTCATTGGTATGGCCATTACCGCCGTCATCTTTCTTACGGAACCCGAGGCCCAATCGGAAGGCGCAACGGTCGAGACGGCCATGTTGGTCGACGTGATACCCGTAAAACAAGGTACTTTCGAACCCATAATCGTTGCAACGGGCACTGTACGGCCGGTCGAGGACGTGAATTTGAGTCCCTTGGTTTCCGGACAGATTATCCGCAGAGACCCTGCTTTTACGCCGGGCGGTTTTGTAAAAAAAAATCAGGTGCTCTTGCAGATAGATCCCTCCGATTACCGAAATTCCCTCGAGATGCAGAAAAGCGAATTTATGCAATCGCAAACCACCTTGGAAACCGAAATGGGCCGGCAACAGATCGCAGAGCAAGATTTGCAGCTCATTACCGACGATTCCCTTTTCGGCGGCAATCCCCTTACCGAGGGAGAACGGCAATTGGTACTTAGAAAACCGCAGCTCAATGCGATCAAGGCCAGTATCGGCGGTGCAAAAGCCGCTATGGAACAGGCCCAATTGAACCTGGAACGAACTACCATACGCGCCCCGTTCGATGCCCACATCCTAAGTCAAAACGTTACCAAGGGCTCCCAAGTGGCGCAAGGCGATGATCTTGGCCGTATCGTAGGCACCCAGTATTATTGGATTACGGCTACCCTTCCCGTATCCAAACTGCAATGGCTGAGTTTTCCCGATGGCGATTCCGAAACGGGTTCCCCGGTGCGGGTAACGAATCCTACCGCTTGGGGCGCCGATGGTTTTCGGGAAGGGTATTTGGACAAACAGATCGGCGCGCTCGATGATCAGACACGGCTGGCGAGGGTGTTGGTAAAAGTGGCTGATCCCTTAGCTAATACTAAAGAGGCCAAAGGAAAGCCCAAGCTCATGATCGGTACGTTCGTCGAAGTGAACCTAATGGCCGACCCCGTCGCCAATGTAGTGCGGCTGAATAGGGATTATGTGCGGAGCAACAAAACGGTCTGGGTGATGAAAGATGAAAAGTTGGAAATCCGGGAAGTCGATATCGTCCTGACCGATGATGTGTACGCCTACATAAGAAAGGGACTCGAAGATGGTGAAAAAGTGGTCATTACCGATTTGAGCACCGTCAGCAATGGGGTCGGATTGCGAACGGCGGATACGGCGCCAAAAAACAAATAAAGCTATGAAGGAGGAAGAAGAAACGGAAGATAAAAAACCCAGAAAGGAAGGTGCCATAGGCTATATGGCCCGAAACTCCATTGCCGTTAATTTGCTGATGCTGGTACTCTTGGCCGGGGGTATCTTTACCATGTACAACATCCAAAAAGAAGTGTTCCCCGAATTTCAGCTTGATTTTGTGGAGGTTTCCGTGGCCTATCCCGGGGCCTCTCCCGCCGAGGTCGAGCAAGGCATTTTACAGCCCGTCGAAGAAGCGGTGCGGGGGGTTCAGGGCATCAAGGAAGTAGTCTCCGAGGCCGGTGAGGGCTCCGGCGATATCACCATCGAACTGGTCGCCGGTACCGAACGAATGAAAGCCTTTCAAGATATCGATCAGGCCATTAACCGCATCCGTACCTTTCCCGACGATATCGAACAACCGGTAGTACGGCTGCAATCACAGCAGCGCGATGTTCTTCAGATCGGCCTTTATGGCGAGGTGGATGTATGGACGATGCGGCAGCTCGGGGAACGCCTTCGCACCATTCTACTGAACCATCCGGCCATTACACAAGTAGAACTGGGCAACGTACCCGAATACGAGACCCGTGTCGAAATTACTGGCCAAAATCTTCAAAAATACAATCTGACCTTGGGCCGGGTGGCGGAGATTATACGACAGAGCAGCAATGACGTGCCCGCAGGCGCCGTACAGACGCAAAGCGGCGAAATTCTGTTGCGCATGCAGGAGCGTAAACAATGGGCGAAGGAATTCGGCAATATTCCCATTGTCTCCTCCGAATCGGGAGCAAACGTTCGTTTAAAGGATATCGCCGAGGTTACCGACGGTTTTGAGGAAGTCGGATTTTACGGCCAGTTCAACCAACAGAATTATGTAGAACTGCGCATATTCCGAATCGGTGATCAGTCCCCACTTGATATTGAAGAAGCGGCCCTGGCCATCGTCGAAAACTTTCAGTTACCGCCCGGGGTCAAGTTCCGGACCGATAGCAACCGCGCCTCCGATTATCGGGAACGCTTATCGTTGCTCACCGAAAACGGGGTGCTCGCCATTGTCATCGTTTTGATCATTCTTACCCTTTTTCTCGAATACCGACTGGCCTTCTGGGTCATGGTGGGCATGACGGTCTCCTTTATCGGGGGCATGATGTTGTTGCCCCTGATCGGCATCAGTATCAACATGATCTCAATGTTCGGCTTTTTGGTGGTATTGGGTATCGTGGTCGATGACGCTATCGTGGTCGGCGAAAATGTTTATGAATACCGTCAAAAGGGCATGTCGCCCATGAAGGCGGCCATTGCGGGCACCAAAGACGTTTCCTTTCCCGTTATTTTCAGTATTGTGACCACCATCATCGCTTTCGTGCCCCTACTCTTTATGCCCGGGGAAACGGGAAAATTCTGGCAGCCCCTGCCCGCAGTGGTCATCGTTATTTTAGCGGTTTCCCTGTTGGAGGCCCTCTTTATTTTACCTTCCCATTTGGGCCATCTCAAAAAGAAAAAGAGCAAAAACAAATGGGTACTAAAGCTGGAGGGATGGCAAGGGACTTTCGCCAACGGCTTTGACCGTTTCATAGATAATCGATACCGCCCTTTCCTTGACAGATGTCTTGAATATCGGTACATCACCCTAAGCGTAGCGGTAGCTCTTCTACTGATGGTAGGCGGTTACGGCCTTAGCGGCCACATGGGCCTGATCCAGATGCCCGAGGTGGCCGCGGATGAAATAGAGGCGGGGGTTCGACTACCTGTGGGCACGACCCCGGACAAGGCGGCCAAGGTCGCCCGCGACATCTCGGCGGCCACGCAGCGAATGTTCGAAGAGCATGACCTTTACGAAGTCGCCGAAGGTATAAAGACGAACGTACGCGGCCAGAATTTTATCGATGTCGAAATCGTGATGCTGCCCCCGGATCAGAGGGATATTACCGCCGGGGAGGTCATTGCCCTCTGGCGCGACAATATCGGGGATATCGAAGGGGTCGACCAAATCACTTTTGAAGCGGAACGTGGCCCGGGCGGGGCAAGACAGGCCATAAGTATCGACCTCAGCCACTCCGATATCGATATGTTGGAGAAGGCAAGCGCCGCATTTGTAGAACGTATGAACGCCTTTACCAATACCCACGACGTAAGCGATAATTACAACAAGGGCAAAATGCAGTACGACTTTAAGCTTTTACCACAGGGCAGAAGCCTCGGGCTTACCTCCGACGAAGTAGGCCAACAGGTACGCGACGGCTTTTTTGGGGCCTTGGCCATGCGACAATTGCGGGGTATGAACGAAATCGAAGTCCGTGTAAAACTCCCCTTAAAGGAACGTAAGGACATCAAAAACCTTGAAAATTTCTTGATCCGTACCCCCGATGGTATCGAAGTACCCTTAATGGATGTCGTCGAGGTGGAACAACGGGAAGCGTTTAGCAGCATCAACCGAAGGAATGGCCGAAGAGTGGTCAATGTGGGTATGGACGTAGAACCGGCCAATAGCGTAAACCGCGTCATAGCATCCGTACAGGAAGAAACGCTGCCGCAGCTCAGGGCGGACTTCCCCGGTATCACCTGGAGTTTTGAAGGCAGTCAGGCCGACATGCGCGAAAGTACAGATACCTTAAAGGCAGGCTTTGGGATTGCGATTTTATTGATCTATACCTTGCTTGCAGTTGCCTTTAGCAGTTACATACAGCCCTTGATCGTGATGACGGCAATTCCGTTTGGTATCGTGGGGGCGGTCATCGGGCATATTCTGCTGGGTTACGACCTATCCTTGGTAAGCTTGATGGGCGTCATTGCGCTATCGGGGGTCGTGGTCAATGATTCATTGATCATGATCGACTACGCCAATAAACGAAGAAAAGAGGGTGATGCCATCTATATGGCTATTCACGAAGCGGGCCTGAGACGGTTCCGGCCGATTATCTTGACGACCATGACCACTTTTGGCGGGCTGGCCCCCATCATATTGGAGACCTCCAGCCAAGCCTTCTATTTGATTCCCATGGCGATTTCCTTGGGATTCGGAATTGTATTTGCCACCGCTATTATACTGGTGATCGTGCCTTGTTTGTACTTGACTTTGGAGGATGTACGGCTGTATATCGAAAAAGGAAGGACGGTGAAACAGGTGGATGTCTCGGATACCTCGAATTCGAACAATCCGGTTTTGGCGGATAAATAGGATGCGTTCCCGGTTCGCCATGCCCTTTGACGTTCAGCACTACTATTTTTTTCAAATGGACTATAGGATATTTCCAAAAACCAGTATATTTCTCCAAGAATAATTTAATCCTAAGAAAAAATGACAAAAGAAGACCTATTGGGCAAAGAGCTCAGCAATTTATACGCCATAGCGAAACAGGTGAACCACTATTTCAACGACAGCAATATCAGCTTTCTTTCAGAACGGGAACAACAACTTTTAATGACCTATGTAGCCTTCAGTTGTACGAACGAGGAAGAGACTTCCGAAAAATTGCGCGCGTTACAAGTGAACCCCGGGAATACCATCGACTCGATCGTCAAGGAAATTACGGAAAACCTGCATCATATCGCTACCGAAAAAGGGGTCGGTAAAAAGGTACGGGAACTCGGCTATATGATGTCGTTCAACCGTTTGGTGGCCTATCATACCGCGAATATGGAGAATATCGGGTATTTATTGGAGGATTGAGGTCTCGACTCCGCTCGACCGCTGCGAGCCCGAATATTTACAGAAAGCTACAGCCTGATGAGATACCCCAATGATACATATCCGTTGATCTTGGTCGCATTCACCAAAAAGTCTTTCGGTAAAATGGTATTTCCTTGATTCGTATACGCCTTGCTCATCGTATCAAAGTACATATGAACCGCTCCGAAGTCAATAAATAGTTTGTTAATGCCGCCAAAGGCGAGTCCCGTGCCGGCCATGAGACGGGGCTTGAACTTTTGGTCGATACTGAGTCCGGCGCCGAAGCCCAAGTGCCAAAACACCGGGGTATCCAGAATTTCGCCAACGCGGCAGCCGTAGCGGATCATGGTGTTAATGCCGAGTTCTACGCTAGCGGTTTCCTCTTCCAGAAAATCATAAAGAATCTGTCCGTTTTCGACGCGCTCGACTACCGAATAATTGTTTTCAGGATTGCCGGTCACGTAAAAGCCGGTACTGACGCCCCAAAAGGATTTCTCGATATCGGGAATACGGAGCACGGTGGAATAGCCGGATAGTTTTGCGTTTTTATCCCTAGGTTTCAGGCTTATCAGCATTTCGTTTACATCGTTATATCTTTGGATGGGCAAGGAAGTATAGCTGAAATCCAGATTATTGAGTACCCCGATAAGTACTGCCGAAAATTTACCATAGTTTTCTGCGGATAGTTGGGTGATAAGATTGTCGGAAGCCTTTATCAAAGCCTCGTAAACCTTTTTGATTTCGGCGCTTGATGCTTTTAAATCCTTGTCTTTGGCTATGGATGCTTCATTCGTTTCGAAGACCTCTAAAAATTGTATATTTTCTTGTACCAGCCTCCCTTTGATTTCTAGAATAGCTGCCTTTGCTTCGTTATAGGATGCGAGTGCCGTTTTGACATCCTGTTTTGAGGGTGCCGCACCCAATACGTTTCGCTCAAGGGTGGTCATCGTATTTTGGAAACTTTCGGCCTTCACAAAAATCGCATCGACCTCGGTATTCCTGGTATCGATGGAGGCAAAGGCCATCTTGGCGTTACTTTTTAATCCGGCAAAATACTTTTCTAGGCTTTCGGCCGTCTGTACGCTATCCGTGTCGAAAGCTTGTAGGCCGGTATCGTGGGTAACTGCCACAAATTTCCTCACGACTTCACTTACGGAATTCAAATTTCCTAAGGAAGATTTGATGCCCCCAAAATCCACAAGGTCCAACAAGTTGGCGGGTAGTTCCGTCGAGGTATCGATATCTTCGTTGGCAACGCTGACGTCATACAAATAGGTATTGACATTGTCGATCTTAAGCCGGAAGAATTGTCCCCTTTTAAGCGCATTGTACTTCTCGATCTGCGCCGGATCTATGCCTTTTTCGTCGGATAGGTCGATAATGATTTCGGTGATTTTGTCCGCGTTGCTGTTTTGAGGTGCTTGCTGTGCGAACGTTAGGCCGTAAAAAATTAGGACGAACGCTATGGGAATGACTTTATTGGCTTTCATGCGGTTGGTTTGGTTAAGTCAAACCTCTAACGCTGCGAACCCATGATTTAGTATACTATGCTTTTTGGTATAACAGACCGTCCAGTACAATAAACCAAAATAACCAAAGTCGACCCTGCCCTAATGTTCAACATTTAATTGTAGTATCCTACTAATATTCAAAAAGTGCAAGTATACGCTCCTTATCGACATCGTTCTCGATATTTTTTTCGAGGTCGCTTCGTAATGCATCCAGCTCCTTGGCCACAGCTTGCCGGTTATCGTTCGAGATTCCGGGGGCACGATGAATGAACTGCAGGGCCTTAATCAGCTCGTACATTACGGTGCTGTCCTGTTTGGAATACAGGCGTATGGGCTGTACCAAAATCCGCATCAACTCTTCGGCCGGTATATTTTTACGTATCAAAATCATTGACCCCTTATCGAAAGTCGTCGAGACCATGTGCGGAAAACGTAAAAATGTAGCGAGCAGGCTTCCCAATTTGACCACGGCCCCGATGGCGGTACCGGGATCGTTGATGCCCGGCGACATTGCTTTGACGGCAATTTCCATTAGCTTGATCATGCCGCCGATGCCCTTATCGTCTTCGTGCCTATCCGAAGAAATATCCATACAGAACAATAGGTTTTTATGGGCTTCTTCTGAAATATCGTTCTTTACGCGAAGGGCGACATCCCCTTTCCAGATGTGTTGGTTGAGGTAGGGTACGATCTCGATCTGATTGTCATCCTCCTTTACCGAACTCGACATCAGTATGCTATCGAAGCCCCTGAAATAACCCGTTTTATCGGTGACAATCGGTTTCCACCGATCTGTATCGATATATTGTAAAGCGATTTTTGAAGCATCCTTTTCCTGTAGCTCATCCTCTAGATACCCATCGCAGCGCTGGTAGATCTCGTCTATAATATTGTGTATCTGAATGGCGCTCGATATGCTATTGATAAAATAGATGAACAGCACGATACAGAGTATAGACATCAAGGCCGCCAACATGGCCGAAAGCCCCACGGCACTGGAACCGCTACCATAGGCGCCCAGCGAGAGCAAGATGAGCGTACAGTACAGCAGCGTACCCACATAAATGCCCAAAATAACCTGGTTTTTTTTATTGGAGATGAGACCGGGCAACAAACGTGGTGAAAAATCGCTAGATGCTTGGCCCAAAACCACCATCACCATTGAAAAACTGAAGACCGTCAACGAAATGATGCCCCCGATAAATGTGGAAAGCATGGCCCGCACCGTATCATAATCTTGGATAAATAGATAGGACGCGTCTTCCTTCAACTGGGATACCAGATCCGAATTATCGATCTTTAATGAGATCACGGCGGCAACCCCGTACAAAAGGCTGATCAGCACCGGATAGAAGGCAATGCTCTGCAGTAGATTGTGATAGGTATGCTTAAAAAACTTAATGATGGCTTTCATAGGATACTATTTAAACTTCTTGATAATTTTTTTTACAGTCAAACTAAATAGCGATACAGCAACAAGATAGGTATCGGTAAAGCTATTTTTGCGATGTAAAAGTACATTAAGTCTGCTTAGTGATTTTAAAATATGAAGTGGTATAAAGTACCACATTTACAATAGTTTGGTTGGTTGTTAGAAAATGGCTTTGATGCATCTGCGTCGAGGCCATTTTTATTTGCCTTGCCTAGGTATCGATACTTTCTACCTCACTTTCGCCCTCACGAATTTAGTGTTATCTATTGCCCCGAACTCGGAATTTGCCGGCGATTTTCCCACTGCATTTAAAGCAGTAACACCTAAAGGACAAGGCTAGTAGATGCATCAATTTTAAAATGGATAGGGTCAAATGCAACACTTTTCATTGTACATCTTTACACTCAAAGAAATTAAGATACCTTAGGAGTGTTTTAAGCAAATATTAACCTAAACCATACTATTATGTTACGTTGGACAATAATTTTTGTAATTTTAGCCATTGTAGCCGGCATCTTCGGATTTGGCGGTATCTCGGAAGGGGCTGCGGGCATTGCCAAAATTCTCTTTTTTATATTTTTGGTATTGTTCGTGATTACCCTTTTTACAGGAAGAAAAAAGATTTAAAATTAATTAAAATAACGTTTAACCCTTAATTACACTATCATGAAAAAGTCAGTATATTTATTTTTGATGCTTTTTGCCCTATCTTTTTCCGTAAGCACCTTAAACAGTTGCAGGGAAAAGTCTTCAGGTGAGAAAATGGAAGATTCAATGGACGAAGCGGGCGATGATATCGAAGACGCCGCAGACGAGGTAGGAGAAGAAGTCGAGGATGCCGTTGATGACAACTAATATCAATAACCTGTAACGATGTATTTAAATCGGACTTTTTCTTTGGAAATCGTCCGTTTTTTTATGCTATATTGGGATTTATGCTGTGGTCCCGGTGCCAATGTCGAAACTGCGGAATTTTTCAACGCTGTTATTAAGGAGAAATTTGGAATGGAATAAGATTGGGGGGATTATTTATAGAGCACTATGTATCACCCTAAACTATAAATCAACCTCTTTGATAGGCGCATGGCACATTTTCGTATCCGTTATAATCCTTTAGAAATATGCCGAACGATACTTACCGAACGGCTGAACTTGCTGGGGGTATCCTTTAATCTGAACGATCAGGGCGAACTGAGCGTTCACGGTAAAGTCAGCGATGAAAAACGGTTGCACATCGATGAGGCGCTGAAACCCTATGGGATCTCCCTCATGGAAAAGGAATCCGAAACCTTGGTAGAAGGTATTAAATACGCTATAGAAGAGTTGTTGAGCTCACCCGCCGTGCGGACCGAAAAAGTATCGGCCTACCTATCTGAAAAATTGGGCTATTCGTATTCGTCCCTAGCGAACCGTTTTTCCGAGGAAACCTATACTTCCATCGAGAATTTTGTTATCTTGCGCAGGATAGAACACGTCAAAAGGTT
>NZ_JBGTHY010000035.1:0-8051 GCF_041745955.1 Pricia sp. | reverse complement strand
CTTCCAGAGCTTCACGAATAGTAAGAATGCGGCCATCCATCATATCACTGGGGGCGACAAAATCCGCTCCGGCGTTGGCGTGGCTGACGCTCATTTCCGCTAAAATTTCAGCACTTTCATCGTTGAGTATCCTGCCGTTTTTCACTATACCATCATGCCCGTATGACGAATATGGGTCCAAAGCCACATCGGTCATGACCAACATATCGGGACAAGCCTTCTTGACGGTCTTGATGGCCAATTGCATGAGGCCATTCGCATTCAGCGCCTCGGAGCCCCTGTTGTCTTTTAGGTTATCGGGCACTTTAACGAAAAGTAGCACGGCGCAAAGGCCCATGTTCCACAATTCCTTGACCTCCTTTTCGAGATTGTCCAGGCTCAATCGGTAATAATCGGGCATGGATGGAATCTCTTCCTTGACACCTTTGCCCTCTACTACAAAAAGGGGCACCAGAAAGTCACTCGGAGTCAAAATGGTTTCGCGGACCAAATGGCGGATGGCATCGTTGGATCTTAGTCTTCGGTTTCTTCTAAGGGGATACATAGAGTGTCATTACGGATTCATGGTTATTCGACTTCCATAGGTATGGATTCATCGGGGTTTTCGATTTCTTTCCGGCACTCTATTAGGTCTTCCAAAGCTCGCCCATGGCCATACGTGGCCCATAGTCCAACATCCTTCCCGATTTCCTCGGGGTCTTCATCGGTGTCGATATATTTTCTGATGGATGCCACTGCCTCATCGTCAAAAGAGTCAATTTTCAAAATGGAACCTGATCCGGGAATGGTGTAGTGACCCTCGTAATCGTAGCAGATCACTAGGACTTTATCACCGGTGCCGAGTCCGGATTTGTAAAAGCAATCCGTTACGAAAAACCGTTGATTTTTATAGGTGTTTTCACCAAGTTCCTTGATTTTAAAGACCTTTTCTACAGCTATAATCCCTTTTTGCGGCGTATACAATGGGCCCGCCTCGTTGGTAGGGGCTTCCAATTCTTTGATTGTGCCCGAGAAAACCAAGGAAAGTTCTTGGCCACAGTTGCCAATAAAAGGCCCGGATTCGGGCCACCAATAGGTGTAGCCGACATCCAAAGTATCGAGCATAAACTCGATTTCAATGTCGCTTTTTGATTTTTTTACGAGGTCGCAGGAAACGACGGAAACGGAAATAAAAGAGATGCAAAATAAACCAGTTAGATTTGTTCTTCTCTGTTGGAACCAATAGATTCTTAGGCCTAGCAGGAGTGGTGCTAATCCTATCGAAGTATTTCTTGCCGAGATCTTAACTTCGTCCGGCTGCTTAAAACCTATTAGGTCTTTTTCGCAATTTAAATCCATTCCTTTGGAGTTTTAAGTACTTCCAGCAATCTCTCTTCTTCGCTTCCCGCTTGTGCCTGATGGTCATAGCGCCATTGCACAAAAGGGGGGAGGCTCATCAGAACGCTCTCGATACGGCCATTGGTCTTTAGACCGAACAGGGTGCCCTTATCATGAACGAGGTTAAACTCCACATACCTACCACGACGGATTTCTTGCCAGTCTCGCTGATTTGCCGTATAATGCATGTTCTCACGTTTTAAAACAATCGGTATATAGCTATTTAAAAAACTATTTCCCACTTCTGACACGAAATTATACCAATCGTCCAGATTCGTATCATCGGTTGCTTTGCAATAGTCGAAGAAGAGTCCGCCGATACCTCGGGCTTCGTTTCGGTGTTCGTTCCAAAAATAGTCATCGCATCTTTTTTTGTACAAGGTATAAAATTCGGGATGATGTTTATCACAGGCCGCCTTGCAAACGGAATGAAAATGTACGGCATCTTCTTCGAACAGATAATAAGGCGTCAAATCCTGCCCACCGCCGAACCATTGATCCACAATATTCCCACGCTTATCATACATCTCAAAATACCGCCAGTTCGCATGCACCGTGGGTACCATTGGGCTTTTTGGATGCAACACCAAGCTCAGTCCACAAGCAAAGAAATCGGCATCTTCCACTCCAAAATAGGTCTGCATGCTTTGGGGAAGTTCACCATGTACCGCCGAAATATTGACACCGCCCTTTTCGAAAACAGCACCGTTCTCTATGACCCTTGAACGGCCTCCACCGCCTTCCGGCCGTTCCCAAACATCTTCACGGAATTTGGCCTTGCCGTCGACCTTTTCAAGTTTGGCGGTGATGGTGTTTTGGAGGGTTTTTATGTAAGTGTGGAATTTGTCTTTCATTTTACGGTATTGCGTACCTAGTACTAGGTCAACCCGAAATATCGCACATTCGAATTCGCCTTTTGCGACATTTCAGTTGTAACTTAGCACTATTAAAAAGTGTTAAGCACAAAAAAATGGTACTCCGAACTATACGGTCGGAGTTTTCAATTCATACAACTCCATATCCAAGGGCTCCTCCCTTGGCGGCGTATGCTCTTTCTTTAAGGTCCTTTTCCAAAGATAACCACATTTTTCGGCGACTTTGATACTTCCTAGGTTACTTTTATGTGCGATAATCTGTAACGTTTTCAAACCTAGGTGATCGAAAGCATAGGTCGATGATGCCTTGACCGCTTCGGTCATCCAGCCTTTTCCCTCATATTGATAGCCGATACAGTAAGCCAATTCGGCTTGTCCGACCTTCCAATCCAGCTCTTTAATGTATATCAGTCCGATGACCTTATGGTTTTCTTTCTCTTTCAAGACAAAAAGGAATTCTTCTTTACAATCGAATTGCCTGACTTTATCCCCTACGAAAATCTTTGATAGATCCGGGTTCAGGTTTTGTTCCAAGGTCTTTGGAAAATAACGCCTCAACCTATCGGAATTGGCAACCAACAAATCACAAATCCGCCATGCATATTTTTCATGGATGGGATCAATAGTGTATTCTGCAAACGTAGCAATCATTTTCTATTTTAACCTTGGTACTCCTTCACCGCATCCACAAAGGCCTTGGCATTCTCCACCGGGATGTTCGGCAGAATACCATGCCCAAGGTTAACTATATACTTATCCTTTCCGAATTCGTTGATCATTTGGGTGACCATTCTCTTTATATCAGCTGGGGGCGACAGTAATCGCGCGGGATCGAAATTACCCTGCAAAGTGATGTTTCCGCCGGAAAGGTATCGTGCGTTTTTGGCGGAGCAGGTCCAATCTATACCAAGGGCGGCGGCCCCGGATTTCGCCATGTCGCCCAATGCAAACCAGCAGCCTTTTCCGAATACGATTATGGGCGCCTCGTCTTTGAGGGCATCAATAATCTGTTGGATGTATTTCCATGAAAATTCTTGATAATCCCCCGGGGAAAGCATACCACCCCACGAATCGAAGACCTGTACGGCATTTACGCCTGCTTTTACCTTTGCTTTTAGATAGGCGATGGTCGTGTCCGTTATCTTTTGCAGCAGCTTATGGGCCGCAATAGGTTGCGTAAAACAGAATTCCTTGGCCTTGTCAAAGGTTTTGCTTCCCTGTCCTTGCACGCAGTAGCACAGAATCGTCCAAGGTGATCCGGCGAAACCGATCAGCGGCACCTCATCGTTCAGCTTTTCCTTCGTCGCTTTTATCGCTTGCATTACATAATCCAACTCGATAGTAACTTCCGGAACAACGACTCTGTCCACATCCTTTTGAGAGCGGATGGGCTTCGGCAAATACGGGCCGAAATTGGGTTTCATCTGCACTTCGATATCCATGGCCTGCGGAATCACCAGTATATCGCAAAATAGGATAGCCGCGTCCATTCCATATCTGCGGATGGGCTGCACGGTGATTTCCGAAGCCAGTTCAGGGGTTTGGCAACGGGTAAAGAAATCGTATTTTTTTTTGATTTCCATGAATTCCGGAAGATACCGGCCGGCCTGGCGCATCATCCAAACGGGCGGGCGTTCAACGGTTTTGCCTTTTAGGGCGCGTAGGAATAGGTCGTTTTTCAGCATTTCAATATTTGTCATTTCCGTGAAGGCGGAAGTTTATTTTAACTTAGATAAAATTCGTTGGTCTTTGAGGGGAACTTTCCTTACAGTAAACTCGTCTTTCTAATAATTCTTGTTTACCAATTCGATCACACTCTCCACCGTCGGTACCTCGGCCACACGCACATCTGAAAAATGCTTGCGTGCCTCCGTTGCAGTAGTTTCTCCGATACAGTATGCGATTCTATCGGGCGCATTTTTAATCAAATAACTTTCGACTGCAGAAGGACTATAGAACATCACCCCCTCAACGCTATCATCGACCTTTCTAGGTGCATGTTTCGTTTCGTAAGCTTGGATTTCGTTGACCTTGATATTATTTTCTGCCAAAATGTCCGGTAGGGTATCAAGGCGTAGGTTACTGCAAAAATAAGTGACTTCGAGGCCCTCCATATATTCTATAAGATGCTCGGCCAGCTTTTCCGCATATTTTTCCTGGTGCTTGACCGGGCCGATATGCCTTTCTATCAAACGTTTGGTCTTTCGGCCGACGCAATAAATGTTTTCGAAATTAAGGTCACTGCCATCTACGTTTTTCAAAAGGGCCTCGACCGCGTTTTGACTGGTGAGGATAACGTTGCGCTTTTCCTTTTTAAGCTCGTAGGCCGAAATGCGATTGGGACTCACCTTAATAAAATCCTCCGATTTCACGTGAACGGAATCGGAAAAAAGCCCGAGTTGGTCGTGGGTCAGGTCTTTGGTAGAGAAGACGTTTGTCTGTAAAGTGGCACCTTGAATCTCGTTCATCAAAAGTTTGCCGCCACGGCTTAAAATACTGTTTGCACAATCGCGGCCCAAAAATTCGTGCCTGCCTAAAGGGGCGCTGAGCTCCGATTCCAGTTTTTTCTTGCCATCTACAGTTAATAAAACTCCTTTTAAATTGACTTCGTTATCTTTGTCGATATAGGCCAAAGCCCCGATGGGAGCGGTACAGCCCCCTTCGAGTATACGGAGGAATTCCCGTTCTTGCCGCGTACAGATTTCGGTAGGCCCGTGATTGAGCTGGGCACAGGCTTCACGCACGAATTCGTCGTTTTCCATGGCTACGACCATGATCGCACCCTGGGCGGGCGCGGGCACCATCCAAGTGAGACCGACCGTATTGTCGGGTTCAAGGCCAATACGTTCAAGGCCTGCCGCGGCAAAAATCGCGGCGTTCCAGTCATTGGTTTGCAGCTTTTCGTAGCGGGTGTTCACATTCCCCCGTAAATCGACCACGGTATGGGTAGGGTAGCGGTTCAGCCACTGCGCCTTTCTGCGTAGGCTTCCGGTGGCGATAACGGCTTCCCGTTCGGCCAGAAATTCCTCGTTATTCTTAAAGGCGAGGATGTCCAAAAAATTACCGCGTTCGAGAACGGCCGCTTGAACAATACCTACAGGAAGTTTTGTAGGCACATCTTTCATACTATGCACTGCCACATCGATAGCACCGCGCAGCATCGCAACATCCAAAGTTTTCGTGAAAATACCGGTTATCCCCATTTCATGAAGGGGCTTGTCGAGCACCAGATCACCGTCGGATTTCACGGGGACAAGCTCGGCGCGATGGCCCAAAGTTTCCAACATATCCTTAACGGTGGTCGCCTGCCACAGCGCCAATTCGCTATCGCGGGTACCTATGCGAATGATTTTGCTCATGGGGTGTCCAGTTCGAGTTGAAAGACGCTGCGAATAAGTTCAAGGCTCATATCGGAATCGACATCGTCGCCTTTCAGATGATTGGCAAACTGTTTGGTGATTTTTTGAATGATGCGGTTCGAGATGATATCGGCCTGTTGCTCGTTGAAATCAGATTGTTTTCTGGATTGATAGTCCATCTCCTCATCCTTCATCGTTTTCAATTTCTTTTTAAGGGCCTTGATCACGGGGGCAAATTTGCGGGTCTCGAGCCATTGGCTAAAATCGTGCCGTACCTCGGCAATAATCTCTTCGGCATGTGGAACGTACTCCTTTCGCCGTTCCAACGTATTATCGGTCATTTGGGAGAGATGGTCAAGGTGAATGACCGTTACGTTGTTCAATTCGGACACATCGTCGGACACATTTTTTGGGATGGACAGGTCCAAGATCAACAAAGGTTTCTTGGTGTAGATCAATTCTTTGGATATGGTCGGCGATTGGGCGCTGGTAGCCACGATCAGTACATCGGTACTGCGGATTTCGGTTTGAAGGTCACCATAATCCCTGACCGTCAGCTGGAACTTTCCGGCAATCCTTTCGGCCTTTTCCTTGGTACGGTTGATCAGGGTTATATGATCGTTCTTGGTATGCTTTATAAGATTTTCACAGGTATTACGGCCAATCTTCCCCGTTCCGAAGAGCAGGATGTTCTTTTCGGAAACATTATGAACGTTCTCCAAAATATAGCGGACGGAGGCAAAGGCGACCGAAGTAGCGCCAGAGGAAATTTCCGTCTCGTTCTTGATACGTTTGCTGGCCTGGATGACGGAATTGCAGAGACGTTCTATAAACGGATTGGCAATTCCGAACTTTTTAGAACGGTTAAAACTTTGTTTCAGTTGGCTGATAATCTCGAAATCACCGAGTATCTGGCTGTCAAGCCCGGTACCTACCTTAAAAAGATGCCCGATGGCGTCATTGTTCTTGTAGATATAGGCGACTTCCTGAAACTCCTCTACGGAGCCGGACGTGTTATCACACAGAAGTTTGATAAGCTGAAAGGGATGTTGGGCGAACCCGTACAGCTCGGTGCGGTTACAGGTAGAGGTCGCCAAAAGTCCGTCAATGCCTTGCGCCTTTGCCTGCATCAGCAGTTTTTCAGCGGCCGCTTTTCCGAGGCTGAACTTACCGCGGGTCTCGGCATCCGCTTTTTTGTAGCTGAGCCCTATGCTGTAAAACGAGTTATGTCGCGAAATATGGTAGTCTTTCATCTACTGGAATGGACGTTAAAACGCTTGAGTAGTATCCCACCCCGCGTTTTTGGTATGTTGGAAAGATAGATGTCAAAGTATTGGGCTACCCAGTTATTTGTGATTCCGGTATTCCCCAAAAATAACATCCAAAAAAATTCTTTCCACAAACGACAACAAAAATACAGGCTGTTTGCTTTAAAAAATAACGCCAGCGGTACAATTAGTATCGATACCCGATTTTTATCCAACTTTACTAAATAATTCCCCTGAAATCGGTATTTTTGTAGGAAACACAACGCTTTACAAGCTATCTATTTAGAACCTTTCTAAATAAAAGAAAACCATATCCGGTAGATTATGTCAGAGAAAAATGTCGCTCAAAGTTCGTTTCAGGAAGTTTTCATAGCCGATGGCTTTTTCGTGCTAAAAATCCAAAATGACACGACCGAAATTCAGCGGGTAGCCCGTGAAATCGACAGTAGCTTTATACAGTTCCATTTTTGTTTGAAGGGCAGTGCCAAGTTCGTTTTCAACCAAGGGAATTACGCCTTGGAGGTATCCGAAGAAAACTCCCTTTTACTCTACAACCCACAAATGGATCTTCCGCTTAACCTCGACCTACATCCCAATTCGTGGCTGGTCTCCGTGGTCATGACCATCCGAAAATTCCATTCCCTTTTCTCCAGGGAAGCAGATTACATCCCGTTTCTAAGTAAGGAAAACAAGGATAAGAAATACTATTCGCAAGAAGTGGCCAGCCCGGCTATCGCCGTGGTACTTAGCCAAATTATGAATTACAACCTTCATCCATCCATAAAAGAACTATATATTAAAGGAAAAGCCTATGAGCTTATTGCCCTCTATTTCAATAAAGGGGAAGGTACCGATGTGGAACAATGCCCGTTTTTGGTCGATGAGGATAATGTAAGGCGCATCCGCAACGCGAAGGAAATCATGATTTCGCGCATGGCCGAGCCGCCTACGTTGACCGAACTATCCGATGAAATCGGACTTTCCCTTAAAAAACTGAAAGAAGGCTTTAAACAGATCTATGGCGATTCTGTTTTTAGTTTTTTATTCGACTACAAAATGGAATATGCCCGAAAAATGCTCGAGACCGGCCGGCACAATGTGAACGAGGTCGGTCTAAAAGTGGGCTATAGTACGGCGAGCCATTTTATATCCGCCTTTAAGAAGAAATATGG
>NZ_JBGTHY010000034.1:0-2859 GCF_041745955.1 Pricia sp. | reverse complement strand
GACGTTGTTAAGATTTTAGAAGGAGCATTTGCAAAGAATGAATCCGTCTTTCTTCACGAATTATTATGGACCATTGATGCCAAACATCGCTTGATTCTAAATCTTGATGAAATTAATTCTGCTATAGATTTGATTGGGGGTATTCGAAAGAGAACAGATGGAGATGTAGTTGAACTTAACGAACTCGAACTTGAGAAATCTGATTATATCATTGATGAGGATATGATTAGTGCGATGAAAATTTACAACGAGCATCTCAAGAGGTAAAGTTCAAATAAACGATTGATTATAATAGAGCTTTTTTTCATTTTAGCTATCTTTAAACCTTTCACCAACTAATGTTGGACTCTTTCCCCCAAAGTATTCGAATTTCGAAATATGAAAAGTTTGCTGTCAAGGGCTTTGGCCCTGGGAGGAGTAATTGCCCCAATTCTCTTTGTCGGGGTATCGTGGACGTGTGCATCCATGAGGCCCGGTTACAGTCATTTACACAATTTTATCAGCGAACTGGGAGCGAACGGTACTTCTAATAGTGAATTGATGAATTATCTGGGCTTCATGTCCTCGGGGCTACTCTTTTGCTTGTTCGGTATTGGGCTATTCAGGGCTGTCCCAAGAAAAAATCTCGCGAGAACGGGTACTGTTTTAATAATGGTCTTTGGAACTGGAATGGCCCTAGCAGGTATCTACTCATGCGATTCAGGATGCCCTACCGACGGAACCTTGGAATCCACAATACATGATAGGGTCTCTGCGATTACATTTATATCCGCTATCATTGGGGCCATTGTTTTAGGTTTTTCCTTTAAGAAGGCTGAATCCTTTAAGAGAATTGCCAATTTTTCCATTTCCATTGGCTTCATATCTGCTCTACTTTTAGTCGTGATGATAGATTCTTTCGAATCACGAACATATACAGGGCTCTGGCAACGGCTTTTGTTGTTCTCGATATTTCTGTGGACCTCCATTGTCGGGATTAAAATATTGAAGCTTTATAAAGTTTAGATTAAGGATGAAAAAGCAGATTTTAGCCCTAATTACTATCTTGCTTATCGCATTCGCTGGAATTCCCCAATCCACTGGTGCCTTTACAGACTCGCGTGATGGGCAAACGTATAAAACTATCAGCTTTGAAAACGCTATGACCGGCACCACGGTTACTTGGATGGCCCAGAACCTGAACTATAAAGTTCAGAACAGTTACGCCTATGATGACATCGAGAGTAATCGCAAAGAGTTTGGCTTGCTTTATACTTGGGAGGCGGCTAAAAACGCCTGCCCAAACGGTTGGCATTTGGCAACGGATAGTGAATGGTCTATTCTAGCGAATGAATTTGGCGGAGTAGAGAAGGCCGGCGAGGCCTTAAAGAGCGCCAGCGGATGGAGGGAAGACGGAAATGGCACTAATAGCAGCGGGTTTAATGCGCTTCCGGCAGGTATTCGCAGAAATAATGGCTATGATGTCTTGGGGTATTTCGCTTTTTGGTGGTCGTCCACACCTACAGGCGAAGAGGGCAAAGCTTGGGGATGGGACATCAGTTATGGTGGTCCTGACAAGTCGATTATATCAAAAGTGTTCCGATACGATGCCAATATTCTTGGTGGATGTTCGGTACGTTGCTTACGGGATTGATGTATTTGACTTAACCAACGAATGCCATGCTAGGAAATCAACGAACGATGCAAAAAGTCTAAATAAACGATAGTGGCTGTTGCAGAACCCCAACAAACATCTTTTTTTGCTTTCACCAATGAGCGGAAATCCGTAAATTGAAGGTATGCAAGGAAGAAAGAACTATACCGAAAAACTGTTCCTCAGTTTCCAGTTGTCCGACCGGATCCCGGAGGAAAATCTCTATAGAAGGCTCCGCGAAACGCTCGACCTGAACTTTCTTTACAGGGATACGAAAGAGCTCTATGGCAAGACCGGCAACCCGTCGATCGACCCCGTGGTCTTTTTCAAGCTGTTGATCACGGGATATCTGGAGAACATCACCTCCGACCGAAAACTGGTGGAACACTGTAGTATGCGGATGGACGTGCTCTACTTCCTGGGCTATGACCTGGACGAGGAGCTGCCATGGCACTCGACGATAAGCAGGACGAGGCAACTCTACCCGGAATCCCTTTTCGTGTCCTTGTTCAACAAGGTATTCGCCCTGTGCGTCGACAGCGGGATGGTATCCGGCCATACCCAGGCGGTGGATTCGGCCCCGATAAAGGCGAACGCATCCATGGAAAGCGTAGTGCCGAAAATGCCCGCAGACTCCATAGTCAAACACTTGAAGAAAGTATCAGAGGAAAACGCGGTAAACAAGGAAAGACAAGCGAAGACCACGTCCCCCGTACAGATATCCGCTCCCGAGCACGAGCTGAAGCGCGTAGAAAAGCACCATCAAAACCTGAGGGACAGTCCAGTACGTCTGGCCGGTGCGTCCCACAAAAAGGCACGCCTGCTGAGCAACAAGACGCATTATAACCCCCGTGACCCGGATGCCCGTATATCGTTCAAGCCCGGCAAGGCCAGAAAGCTCAACTACCATTGCAGCATGGCGGTGGATACCGCTGAAGGTGTCATCTCGCATATCCAAGCGGACTTTGCCGACGGAAGGGACAGCCAGTACCTGAAGGATATCGGCCTGAAAACCCAAGACCGTCTAAGGAAGAACGAGCTTGCGATGACGGACCTCCTTGCGGACGCAGGGTATTCCAACGGCTCCAACTACGATTTTCTGGAACAAAGGAAGGTCACCGGGTGGATACCCGTCTTCGGGAAATACAAACCTGAGATAAAAGGTTTTCCCTACAACAAGGAAAAGGACGAGTACAGTTGCCCGATGGACAGACCCCTGCCCTTCA
>NZ_JBGTHY010000033.1:0-7460 GCF_041745955.1 Pricia sp. | reverse complement strand
TTACTGATATCCAAAGCTTTGTCGATGTGTGGGACGTATCGGAGCGAAAGATGGTGCTTGTGGGTGTCAATCCCCCCAATGCGGTCGAAAAGCGATTTTTAGATCAGCTCACTAAAGATTCTTCGGTCATCGTATTCACCGAGACCACATCCAATCTTCATCATCCGAAATTTTTTGCCAGTATCGACAGTATTTTGGCGCCTATTGAAAAACTGGACAACCATGACGCGCTTTTCGAAAAACTAAGGCCCGAAATTTTGCTCACGTTCGGGGGACTGGTAATATCGAAAAAAATAAAGGCTTTTCTCCGGGAGTACAGACCCAGACATCACTGGCACATCGATGCGTTGAAGGCCTATGATACTTTTTACTCGTTGAACCATCATTTTAAAATGGCGGCCGAGCCGTTCTTCCGACAGTTTTTTCCGGTTGTGAAGTCCAAAGCAAGCGATTATTTTTCCTATTGGGATACCATAAGAAACGGGTATCAAGAAAAACGCAAGGCGTATATCGATAGCATCCCCTTTTCCGATATGTCGGCTTTTAATGTTCTTTTGGCCGGTATCCCCGAAGGATATCAGGTGCACTTGGCGAACAGCTCAACAGTGCGCTATGCCCAATTGTTCGACCTGCACCCATCGTTGAAGGTATTCTGCAACCGCGGAACCAGTGGTATAGATGGCTGTACCTCGACCGCAGTGGGTTCTTCGGTATATGCTGAAAATCCTACCGTACTGATTACGGGCGACTTGAGTTTTTTTTATGATAGCAACGGATTGTGGAACAATTACGTGCGTCCCGATTTTCGCATCATCCTCATCAACAATAACGGAGGCGGTATTTTCAGGATTCTACCGGGAAAGGAAGATACCGAGAATTTCCAGCGCTTTTTTGAGACGGCCCACCAACTGGACGCCGAACACTTGAGTAAGCAATTTGGTTTTGAATATAGTTCGGCGGGTGATGCGGAAAGTCTGAAAGCGGAGTTATCGGAATTCTATGCTTCCTCGACCCATCCAAAAGTACTTGAGGTTCATACCCCTAGAATATTGAACGACAAAATTTTGCTTGGTTACTTCGATTTTATATCTTCGATTTATGATTGAACTCAAAACGTGTTCATTAACCAATAGCCGGGATTTGTTTTTCCATTTTTCCTTGTAATCGGCCCTCGAGACCCCGGCCGGAGGTGAAATAACCAAAACAAGTTCATAAATAGCACCTACAAAAAGATAACTGACCGTTCACAGATCGTGGCCGGTTTTTTTTAAGTCTTATTTTTACGTTATGATAGAATTGGGAAATTACAATGAACTTGAGGTATTACGCGATACAAGCGTGGGTCTTTTTCTGGGCAGCAAGACCGGCGTCGAGATACTATTGCCGAACAAATACGTACCAAAAGACACGGAAATAGGCGATATGTTAAACGTGTTCTGTTATTTGGATTATGAGGAAAGACCGATCGCCGCTACGTTGACGCCTACCGTAATCCGGCATAAATTTGCCTTGTTGAAGGTAGTGGAGGTCAACAATATCGGGGCGTTTATGGATTGGGGACTTGAAAAGCATCTTTTAGTGCCCTTTAGTGAACAACGCGAAAAAATGAAGGAGGGGCAGTGGTATGTGGTACGTTGTTATCTAGATGATGTCTCTTTCCGTTTGGTCGCCTCCAACAAACTCGACAAGTTTCTAAGCAATGACGACCTTACGGTCAGGGAAAGGGAAGAAGTTGAAATTTTATTTACCCGAATGACCGATCTGGGGTGGGAGTTAATCATCAACCATCTGCATAAAGGTTTGGTGTACCACAACGAAATTTTCAAAAGTGTAGCGGTAGGGGATACCACCAAGG
This sequence comes from Pricia sp., assembly GCF_041745955.1. NCBI lineage: Bacteria > Pseudomonadati > Bacteroidota > Flavobacteriia > Flavobacteriales > Flavobacteriaceae > Pricia > Pricia sp. The sequence goes on along the minus strand of NZ_JBGTHY010000033.1, from coordinate 5,605 downwards.
GCTTTATCAAGAACATTCGTCCCGATAACAAAATAGACGTCTCCCTACAACCGTTGGGAGAAAAAATCCTGGAACCGGCCGCCAATAAAATCTTTGAGCGGTTGATGGCGCATGGCGGATTTTTGCCGCTCCACGACAAATCTGACCCCCAACACATCAAAAAAGAACTCCAAATGAGCAAAAAAACCTTTAAAAAAGGAATCGGTACCTTATATAAGGAGCGTAAGATCGAGATTCAACACGATGGCATTCGAATGATTTGAAAACCAACATCCTACTGATATTTAACATCGTTTAAACCGTTCTATACTACATAAATGGCTATTTTCGCAACTTTCCGAGAGCGTATTTCATTGATCTTTCGGTATTTTGGTTAACTTTATCAACGAACCCGGGGTTTGGGTTAAATAATTCCGAAAAAACAATAGTATGCCATTTATAGAAGAAAGCGATCTTTTAGAATTGCACAAAGATATAGACAAGGCGCAGATCATCAACGAACGTCTTCTCGATCAGGTCAAGTTCAAAAACAGAGAGATACGTAAGAACAAACTTCAGCGTAATGCCCTTGCCGGTGTTACAGGCCTATTTCTTATCGGTACGCTGATTATATTTTCGTTTACTGCCGGTAGAAGTGTCTCCAACAATTATGAAAGTCCGAGCAACCTTTTGGTCTCCATTGATAGTTTAGATGCTATAAAATCGCGGATCAATAATTTAAAGCAGCAGAACGAGGAATTGAGTTTGGTCAAGGAATTCTATTTGGCCAAGGAATTTCTGCAAAAAGAGAAAATTTATTCCGTACAGATAAAGTCCTTTGTTGACAATAACATGACCTTGGCCTCCGAAGCGCTTACCAACACGATGTTCGTAAAAGCGAATCCCTTTTATTCGTATTCGCTGGGCAATTTTGAGACCTTGAAAGAGGCCCAGAACTTTAGGGAGCAATTGGTCGACCTCGGGTTTCAAGATGCTTTTGTGGCGTCGTACAAAGACGGAAAACGGGTTCAGATAGAAGATTCCGAATAATTGAGTTTTTCGCAGAAAATCGGGCCATGGCTCAATGCAGCCAGATTAAGGACACTTCCGCTATCGATTTCCGGAGTTTTGGTAGGTACGGGCCTTGCTAATTTTTACGGTGAAAGTGATGTATTGATTTTTGTACTTTCATTGTTTACGACCGTCGGTTTTCAGGTTACCTCGAATTTCGCCAATGATTACGGCGATGGGGTCAGGGGCACCGACAATGATGATCGCATTGGTCCGAAAAGGGCGCTACAAAGTGGTATACTAACAAGAAAAGTATTAAAGAAGGGCATTTTGATTTCCGTGGTGATCGACGCGCTTTTGGTGATTGCCCTGATTTATGCCGCGTTCGGCCCACAGAACCTCCTCTTTTCGATTTTGTTCTTGATTTTAGGTGCTGCCAGTATTTGGGCCGCCTTAAAATATACTATCGGGGCATCGGCATACGGTTACAAAGGTTTGGGCGATGTATTTGTATTGCTTTTTTTTGGATGGGTAGCCGTTTTGGGAACCCTATTTTTATATACGAAATTTGTGGTGCCGTTGACATTTTTACCGGCCACTGCCATAGGATTGCTCAGTGCCGGTGTGCTTAACCTCAATAATTTAAGGGACTTCACTTCCGATAAAAAAGCAAAAAAAAATACCTTGGTGGTATACCTGGGTTTTGAGAACGGAAAAAAATATCATTATTTTCTATTGGTATTCGCCTTTGTCTGTATCGTCGTATTCCTATTTCTGAATTTCGGGGAAGAGCCTCTAAGTTACCTTCCCCTAATAGCCTTTATTCCTATATTCCTTCATTTAAGGAAGATTTATCGCACAGATATTCCGGATTTAATTGACCCGGAATTAAAGAAACTAGCCTTGAGTACTTTTTTTTTGGCAGTGCTCATGTACGTTAATTGTAATATTTTTTTGTAATTTTAAGATTTAATAGCAACTAAACCCTACCTATTTTGGAACAACCCATTAAAATTCTTATCGTTGAGGACAATGTTATCATTGCCGATGATATGCAATCGATGCTCGAGGAAATCGGATATGAGATTGTAGACAATGTTATCGTTTACGAACAGGCAGAAGAAGTTTTGAAGAACCAACACGTCGATTTGGTACTAATAGATATTATTTTGGCTTCGGATAAAACAGGTATCGACCTTGGAAAGCACATTCGTGAAAACTACGATATTCCCTTTATTTTCGTAACCTCCAACTCCGATAGGGCCACCGTCGAGAACGCAAAATCGGTGAAGCCCAATGGCTATTTGGTAAAACCTTTCGAGCAGCAGGATCTATATACCTCCATTGAAATTGCACTTTCTAATTTTACGCATTCCGATAGGGCTAAAGCTGCCATCGATGCCGATGCCGATGAAGATGTAGCGATGTCGAATACCGTACTCAAAGATTCCATATTCGTCAAAAAGCAACACCTGTACTATCGTATTCAGTTTGCCGATATCCGTTTTATTAAAGCGGATAATGTATATCTAGAAGTAAATACAGTGGATAAGAAATTTTTGGTCCGCTCTCCATTAAAGGATTATTTGGAAAAACTTCCCAAGAATAAATTCTATAGAGCCCATAAGTCCTATATCGTAAACGTTGACCATATCGATGCCATCAATTCGAGGGACATAATGATAAAGGATACGCTTATTCCGATATCCAAGGATTTTAAGGAGTTTATTATATCCGCCATGAATTCATAGAAAAATGGCATTACAAATAGGTTGAAAAGGGATGCTTTATGCGTCCCTTTTTTGCGTTATAACGGTTTTAACACTTTTCACCACAACTTTTGGACCTTTCACAACATATTTTTCCGCTAAACCCCTAAATGGGATAGTTTAGCGACGTGATACTGAAAGCGGTATTGCGATAAAAGCGTAAACAAATTTTCATTTTCATATAGTGTTCTCGTAAAGGGCCTTTTCGTAACAGATAGGGCTCTTTTTAATTTACTGTGTCCTGATTTTCTATTAATTTGCCTAATTCTTGAAGCGTGTACGGTATGAATGGTGGCATGGCAGAGGTCTTTTCAAATAAACAACACGGTTTCACAACAAAAGTGTTTCAGGTTCGTTATCCCCATAGGAAAGATTTCCACAAGAATTGTCGAAATTGTCCGTTAACGTTCTATTTTTGTGAAATCGACCCCAAACCCAAAAATGGGCAGACTAAACAAACTACCAAAACTGCCGAATACCGCTATTTTTGGACTTTGCCCCTGCTTACCGATATGAAAAAACTACGAGGCAAGAAGACTTTTCTTATTTTGCTCTGTTTCTTGGGTGCCCTTTTCAGTAGTGCTCAGCAAGAACCGGAAACGGAGCGGAATACCTTTGTCGAATTCCAAAATCTAGAATCCGCGGACGAACGCTTTAATTTCTTTTTCAATACGCCAAATAGGTATAGCGAAAATTCTACATACGATTGGCTCGACGAAGTGAACCTATATCTAAACGCCGCCACCAAAGATGACGCTACCGATCAAATCAGAAAATACGAGCTGGTACGTTCCCGAATTTATTTTGATCTTGGCGATTACGACAAAAGTCAGGCCATAGCGAAAGACCTCCACACCAATATTGATACATTCGATATCTATTTCAAATCCAAATTACTGGATCTGATGGACGATAACTATGGGCAATTGGCCATGTATCCCGAACAGGTAGAGGTTAGAAACGAGATTCGTGAGTTGGGTATTACGGATAATGTGGTCTTCTATGATATTTATTCCAATTTGGGGATGTATAGAAGGGCTATGGGCGATTATATCGAAAAGGTCAAAAGAACCATTGAGGAAAATGACTTTTACGCCCAGGCGGAATATTACAATACCTTGGGAAATTTTTTGAGGTTGGACGATTCCACTCCGACCGCTTTGAGCAATTATAAAAAGGCCAAAAGTTTTATTACGGTTTTCCTGAACGATGTTACCCGCAGCAAAAACAAAAACGAACTGGTAGAGGCTAGTTTGTTGAACGGTCTGATCGACGGTAATATCGGCAAATGTCACGTTCAACTGCAACAGTATGAAGACGCCATCCCACATTTGGAAAGCGCCATCTCGATCATCAAGGAATTCGGCAACGGCACCCTACCTGATGAAATAACCGAAAACAGTCTGGCCATCTCCGAATGCTACCTGCAATTGAAAAATTATGCCAAAGCTACCGATTACCTTAGCGATGACCTGAAGACCAGGACTACCGACAACCAGCTCCGTAAAAACCGTCTGTTATCCGTTTATTACGAAAAGACAGAAGATTATAAAAATGCGGCGTTCTATCTCAGAAAAAACCTGCGCATACGCGATTCGATCATCGGCAACGAATCCGAACTGCGGAAACAACAGTTAGCCACGGTCATGCAACAAGACCTTGAGCTTTCAAGAAAGATGGTGGCGCAGCAGAAGCTTGACCTTGAAAAATCGCGAAGCGAGATGCTCGCCCAGGAACGCACCAGTAATTTGGTGCTTATTTCCTTCTTTTTCACCCTTTTAGGCTTTGCCGGCCTTGTCTATGCCTACCTTAAAAGTATCAAGAACCAACGCTTGATCGCCGAACAGAAATATATTATCGAGAACTCGTTGGTCGAAAAGGATTCCCTTTTAAAGGAAATTCACCACCGGGTAAAGAACAATTTGCAGATGGTGTCCAGTCTTTTAAGCCTACAGACTAAAAATACGAGAAGCAAGGCCGCCATCGAGGCACTGGAAGAGGGCAAGAGCCGGGTAAAGGCCATGGCGCTGATCCATCAAAAACTATATCAGAACGAGGATCTTTCCGTCATCGAGATGCAAAGTTATATCGAGAGCCTGATCAACAGTGTTCAGTCCGTTTACCGAAAGGGAGGCCATAATATCGAGATCACCATCGATGCCGAAGCGGTGGAACTCGATATCGACAGGGCGATTCCCTTTGGGCTTATTCTTAACGAACTGGTTTCAAACTCTTTTAAATATGCTTTTCCGGAGGATGACGGTAAGGGTAAAATTAACATTCAGATACATAAGACCGAAAATCGGGAAGGCTATTTCGAGTATTCCGATAATGGCATCGGTCTACCCGAAGATACTGACGAACGCATCAATACTTCCATGGGTATTCGCCTGATGAACCGCTTGGCCAATCAGCTTCAAACAACCCTGAACGTCGATAACAAGGTGGATGGCGTTCGCTATTGGTTCAATTTCAGGTAACCTTCCGCCCCGAAACGACCTTGTGTAAAAGTGTAGGAAAAAATCGTTTCAAATACACTCCGAAAACTTCCTTTTGGCCCATATAGACCTCAAATTTTTCACGTTCGACGGCACGGATGATTTTTTGCGCAGCGACCGCCACGGGAATACCGTTCGCAATGGATTCGCTTTCCTCGTTTTTCGGACTGCCATCGCCCTTGAGCGCGTTTTTGGCCACATTGGTACGCACAAAACCAGGGCAGACCATGGTTACACCGATGTTGTTCGACTCATGTTCCATTCGCAGGGCATCAAAAAATCCGTGTAAGGCATGCTTTGCGGCACAATAACCGGAGCGTTGGGGCGAAGAAAACTTGCCCATCAAAC
>NZ_JBGTHY010000032.1:0-6215 GCF_041745955.1 Pricia sp. | reverse complement strand
ACGCGGGATAAGACCTTCAAAAAGTATCTTCAAAAAATTATTTTGGTGTTTTAATTTAGGGATAGCCCTGTCCTTCTTTTTATCTACGCTGTTCATAAAACCACCCATACTTTTGAACGTTCTCGGTGGCGTAGGAGGGGCTTTTCAACTTATTGCCTTGATTTTGCTGGTCCGGATTTTATTTCCGTACCGAATCAAATTGAGGTCAATGCTCTCAAAATGGCAATGGAACCTATTAAAAACAGTGGCGGTACTGTTGTTCGTAAAAATGGTGTTGCAATTGCTTACGGCCTTTCCCTATTTTGCCAACTTGGCCGCAACCTTCCTCGACTTTACCGTCGGGTATTTGCATTGGACGTTTTTGGGCGTGATCACCATCGCCCTGTTTTTCTTACTGGATTATTTTAAGCTGATGCGGATTCCGTACAAAGCCTATGTGTCTTACTTCATAGGATTTGTGGTTACGGAAACATTGATTGTCTACAAAGGATTGGCAGCATGGCAAGGCTTCTCTATTTTCGAAGGATATTTTGAAGCTTTGGCGGTAGGAAGTTCCCTGATTCCTTTGAGTCTACTTTTAATGCTGGCCGTCAATTGGAGGGGTGATCAACCTGATCATCCTTCGATATCCTGAAAATAGTACCGTTAAGTTCGCTATTTATCGGAATCTGACAGGCCAAGCGACTTCTAGGGGGTAGTTCCGTTGATTTTCGACAGGGTGTGCTTTTCATCATCGTACCCCCTTGAAAGCTGCCCGGCATTCGACCCCGAACTCGTCAAAATAGGTCAGGCCGTAATTGTTGATCATTTTCGTTTGAAATAAGTCAAATCAAGTGTACGGTAATCATTAGGAAACTGAATAGAACACTTGCGATAAGAAGATTAAATATGGTTTTAGATTTTAGTTGGGCCAGAACGGCACCATTAAATGCCATGCATAAAATGGTGACCAAAAACAACGCTGTCAAAAGCGGTATTTTTGACACATTGCTCATAAGAATCATCATTGCCGCGATAGATCCCAAACAGCTTTGGCCGATGATAGCAATTGTGGCATACCCCATTTGTTGTTTTTTGAACTCGGTCAACAGATTATGATAATGTTGTTCGATTACAGCGGTCCTTTTTTCACTCCCAGAATGGGTCATCGGTATTGTCAATATATTTTTCATCGGTATGTAATTTTGAAATTGTTTGTAGTTGTTCTTCGGTAGCGACTTTTTGTACTTCGTTAAAAAGTACCCGTTCCTCGAAGCGGATGTGTCTTTCCAGTTCTTCCTCGATCAAGCTGAGGGATTTAGGGATTTCGTCGGTATCGTTAAAAAGCCTTCCCAGCCTACGATGTTCCGCAATCGCTTTTTTGACCAGTTCGTTGCTGTTCCCCAAAATAGGAAAGAGATGCTTTTCCTCCATTTCGAAATGGGGATGGATGTGGTGTTCGAAAAACCAGTCGGCATAGCATTTGATCCTTTCTGCTGCCACGCCTTTTGAAAAGCCCGTCCTGATTTTCCAGCACAGCAGAAGACTATGGTGATGATCGCGGCTGAGCGGTTGCAGGTCCTTGTTTCTTTTGATCGGCTTTTTTGTTTCTGGATTCATTTTTTCAATATTTTTTGAAGTATAACCGCCTGATTATGTTCTGTATCCTTCGCCCCGTACAGTAGTGTGATCGTTTGTTTTTCTGCTTTTTTTCTGCTTTCTGCCAAATCTTCTTTTTATGTGTTTTCTATTAAAATAGGTTTTACCTTAATAGTTATTTCCATTGTGAGCTTTATTAATTTTCCTTTTCTAAAAACTGGCGCAGTACATATTGCAATATGCCCCCGTTTCGGTAATATTCGATTTCGATCAGGGAATCGAGTCGCGCAATGACGCCGAACTTAATTTCTTCGCCCGATTCGTTCTTGGCGGTGACCTGAAGCTCCTTTAGGGGCTTGATATCCTTGGATATGCCGGTTACCGTAAAAATTTCCTTGCCGTCGATTCCCAATTTGTCGGCGGTGTCCCCCGCTTTATATTGCAGGGGAAGCACACCAAGTCCTACCAAATTGCTCCTGTGGATGCGTTCATAACTTTCGGCCAGTACGCATTTGATTCCCAAGAGAAACGTACCTTTTGCCGCCCAGTCCCTGGAGGATCCGCTGCCGTACTCCCTACCGGCCAATACTACCAGAGGGATTTCTTCTTTACGATATTTTACGGAAGCATCAAAGACGGATAGCTCCTCTCCCGTAGGCAAATAGCGGGTATAGCCGCCCTCTTTGACGGCCAGTTGGTTCTTGATTCGCACATTGGCAAAAGTGCCGCGTACCATCACTTCATCGTTCCCGCGACGGCTACCGTACGAGTTGAAATCTTTCTTCTCCACGCCTTTGTCGATCAAGTATTTCCCTGCGGCCGAATGTTCGTTGAAGGGTCCCGCTGGCGAAATATGATCGGTGGTAATGCTGTCGCCCAGCACCAAAAGGGCACGGGCATTTTGAATATCCTTCAGGGCAGGTGCCTCGGCCGAAATGTCCCGGAAAAACGGGATTTCCTTGATATAGGTGGAATTCTCGTCCCATCGGTACAATTTCCCTTCGGGAATTTCAAGGTTCCGCCATATCTCGTTGCCCTCGAAAATCTCGCCATAATTTTTGGCAAAATCCTTGGGGGAAAGTACGCGGGCCAGAATTTCATTGATCTCATCGTCCGTGGGCCAAATATCCTTCAGGTAAACGGGCCGCAGGTTCCGATCATAGCTAATGGGATCGTTGACCAGATTGATATCGACCCTACCGGCCAGCGCGTAAGCGACTACCAACATGGGCGACATCAAAAAGTTCATTTTTACCTGTGGATGCACCCGCGCCTCAAAGTTCCGGTTGCCCGAAAGTACGGAGGCGACCACCAGTTCCTGCTCGTCGATCGCCTTGGCGATGGCAGGGGGGAGAGGGCCGGAATTCCCGATGCAGGAGGTACAACCGTACCCCACCAAGTGGAACTGCAGGGCTTCTAGATCTTTCATCAGATCGGCCTTTTCCAAATAATCGGTGACTACTTTGGAGCCTGGGGCCAGGGAGGTCTTTACCCAAGGCTTTACGTCGATACCGTGTTCACGGGCCTTTTGTGCCACCAGTCCCGCTCCGACCATGACGAACGGATTGGAGGTATTGGTGCAGGAAGTAATCGCGGCTATGACCACCGAACCATCGGAGAGCATAAAGGTAGCGTCGCCCCGATCGATCCATACCGTTTTGAGGCCGTCCTTTACCTTGGTCTCGACAGTCCCTTTCCGTACCTTTTGTGCGGGTTCGTTTATGGGCTGATCGCCCCCTTCGCTCTTCCACCTTGTTTCGGAAAGCAGCGTTTCACGGTCTTTCTGTTCGATATATTCCCGCCCGAAGGATTGGCCCAACAGGTCGATGAACTTGGGTTTAAAATCTTTTAAGAGTATCTTGTCCTGGGGGCGTTTAGGGCCGGCCACGGTTGGCTCGATGGTCGACACGTCAAGTTCGAGAACCGAGGTGTAGGTAATATTTTCCTCATTTTCGCGCCAGAGCATGTTCGCCTTGCAGTAGGTTTCCACTAGATCGATCTGTTCTTCGGAGCGGTTGCTTTCGCACATATATTCCAGCGTCTTGTCGTCAATGGGGAAATAGGTAATGGTGCACCCGAATTCTGGGGACATGTTGCCTATGGTCGCCCTGTCCGGTACCGAAAGATGGTCGAGACCGGGACCGAAGACTTCTACGAATTTTCCCACTACGCCCTGTTTTCGCAACAGATTGGCGATGGTCAACACCAGATCGGTGGCCGTGGAGCCCAAAGGCAGTTTTCCGGTAAGTTTTAGTCCGATGACCTCGGGCATGATAAAATAGAGGGGCTGCCCCAAAATCGCAGCCTCGGCCTCGATGCCGCCAACGCCCCAGGCCACTACGCCGATACCGTTGACCATGGGCGTGTGGCTATCGGTGCCCACCAAGGTATCGGGTAAGAGCTCGCCATTTCTTTCGATGACCAATTTTGAGAAATATTCCAAATTTATCTGGTGACAAATACCCATACCGGGCGGGACTACCCTAAAATTATCAAAGGATTTCTGCGCCCACTTCAAAAATTGGTACCGTTCTTTGTTCCGTTTGTATTCCTCTTCCATATTGCGGTCGTAGGAATAGGCCGTACCGAAATAATCTACCTGCACGGAATGGTCGATGACCAGGTCAACGGGGACCAAGGGATTGATCTTTTCCGGATCTTTTCCCTTTCGGGCAGTTTCGGCACGGAGCGAGGCTAAATCCACTACGGCGGGAACCCCGGTGAAATCCTGCATTAGCACCCGGGCGGGCTTAAAGGGAATGTTCTTTTCCGATGCTTCGGGGCGCCAGTTCAGGATAGTTTCGATGTTCTCCATGGTCACCGCAAAACCGTCGTAGTTCCGCAACGCATTTTCCAATAGGATACGGATGGAGAAGGGAAGTTTGCCTATTTTATGCCCCTGTTCTTCAAGTTCGGAAAGACTGTAGTAACCAAAACTTTTTCCGGAAACCGATAACTTCTTTCTAATTTTATAGGGGTCTTTGTCCATGGTCTACATTTTAAAATCTTGGATTTTTTCCATCTTTTTCAATTGGTATTCGCCTTTTCGTTCGGTAAGGGAATTCGGGTCAAGCGTTCAGCTCCGATTCCAATTCCTCTGCTTTCGGGAACAGGATATTGTTTTCCAAATGGATGTGCCTGTGCAGGTCGTCCTGAAATTCCTTGAGCATAGCGAAAGTGACTTTGTATGTACCGCAGGCATCTTCGGGAGGCGTATAGTTGTCGCTCAAAGCCTCGATTTGCCGGAAGCGTTCCCCTTCGTTGTCGTGTTCTTGCATCATGGTCTGAATCGGGTTTTTGACCGTTCCGAAACGGGGCTCGTTCAAATTTTCCCCGCTCTGTTTCGCCTTGACCATTTTACGGATGTACGGAAAGAGTACCAGTTCTTCCTTTTTCATGTGCATGGCAAGCTCGCCGCCACTGGCGACGAAAAGGTCATGTATCTGCTGAAGTTCGGGATGTTTGGCACCGTGAACCTTGTTTATCTTGGTCAGGTATTGTTTGAGTACGGGAATCCGTTCCTCGACATACCTATGGTGTTTTTTCTCGATATGATCGGCCAGTTGGTCCATCAGCCAGGATTTGTAATCCGTTGTTTCGGCGGTAGTAAGGGCTAAGGCAATTTCGAGCTTTTTACGCAGTTCGCCGGCGTCCACCTTTTTTTGTTCACAGGCCTCTTCGATACCGCGGTTGCCGTTGCAGCAAAAGTCGATTCCGAATTTTTCGAATACCGCTGCGCTTCTATAATCGTCGGCGACGATTTGTCCTATTGTTTTTTCCAGTGTTTCTTCCATGATGTTTTTTTATATAAAATTGATTTGCGAATCGACGGCCATGATGGCGACGGCTTTAAAGTCTTGCTGAATCTTGAGCGTGTGTTCCTTTCCGGCGGGAATGATAAAGGTGCAACCCTTCTTCAAAACGTGGTCGCTGTCCGGCATTTTCAATAGGGCCCGGCCTTCCTGTACCACGATTACGGCTTCTTTGGTGCTGTAGTGCGGGGGCATTGTCGTTCCTGCTAGACCCTTGACCTGTATGGTCTTGAACGAAGCTCCCACTTCCAATGGTGTCAGTTCAGGTTTGTTCATTACGTCCATGATTTTACTTTTTGCGGTAATCCATTGGTTTTCGGATTTGAACCGGTAAAAAATGATATTAGGATATTTTTATCCTTTAATTAGTTCCTGCTAGGATTTATAGCAAAGATAGGCAATATCTTTAATTCTGACAAAATTATCCGAAATAAAAACCATCCAAAATTTTTAGGGTAGCCGATTGAAAATTACCGGCCGCCACACTTTACACGTCCAATAAAATAGTTACATAATTATTCGTTACCGATTGACTTTTTTCAGAAAAACGATTTGTACAATTCAGGGTTCCAATACATAATCACATAGAACATGGCAAAGCCAACGAATGCGATAATCAACGACCAGACCCATGCTGGAATGGCCTGTGGGGTCTCGGATCCCTTGATTACAAACGAGTCCTTGGTCTCGCTGCCGTAGGCATTGATGGTAATGGCAATTTGGGTATCGACCACCTCGTTTTTCTTTAGGCCGACCACGGAAATCTCGGGACCGTTGCGTACCTCGAAAGGGATGGTGCGCACCCCTTCGACATTGCTCGACGAG
>NZ_JBGTHY010000031.1:0-2153 GCF_041745955.1 Pricia sp. | reverse complement strand
GATCTTTGATTGCATGCCCCCTGTGCCATGCGATGACTTTTCTTCACCGACTTCTTTGGCCAATGTATCGATGTTTGAAATGGAAGAAATTGTTTTAGGATGGATGTCCTTCAGGGAAGCTTTGGTGTAAATACCATCGGTGTTCGTTGCGATGATCAATAGATCGGCACCCAAAAGGGATGCGGTCAAGGCGGCGAGTTTGTCGTTGTCGCCGAATTGTATCTCGTCTGCTGCCACCGTGTCGTTTTCGTTGATGATGGGGATGAAATTGTTGGATACCAGAACGTCTATCGTATTCTTGATGTTCGCTTTGGACTTCGGATTCTCAAAATCGGAGTACGACAGCAGGCATTGCGCCGCAAAAAGGCCCAGTTCTCGAAAACTCTCTTGGAACATGCGCATCAGATGCGGCTGCCCAATGGCGGCCAAGGCCTGTTTTACGTTGATCTCTTCACCGTTATGTTCCAGTTTCACGAACTGTTTGGCCGCTGCAATCGCGCCCGAACTGACGACGATAAACTCATAATCTGCCTTGAGCAAGGCAATCTGCCGACCGATATCCTCGATTTTACCCCGGGAAATCTGGTCGGTTTCCTTGGTGAGGGTGTTGGAGCCTATTTTTATTAGGATTCGCTTTTTCAATGATTTTTTCATTATTTCCACCTTTCGACCAAGTTTATTTTGAGCCGGGTCGAAAGGCTAAGGATAGGCTTCGACGGGAATCTGTTTTACTTTATGTGTTTTCTTTAGATAGGCGTTCTATCATCACCATTATAGTTCAGCATTTAGAGCCTCAAAAAAAATGTCCAAATCCTTTTCCGTAATGTTCAATGCCGGCAGCACTCGAAGAACGTACTTGTCTTTGGCACCTCCGGTAAAAAGATGTTGATTGTGAATCAGCCGTTTTCTTAGGTCGGCCACTTCGAAATCGAACTCCAGACCTATCATAAGCCCCCTGCCCTTTACTTTTTTAATTTGTGGGATTTCTGCGGCCAGTCCCCTAAAGTAGCCTTCCAAATGCTTGGCGTTTTCGATTAGGCGTTCATTTTCCAATACTTCTAAAACGGCCATTGTCGCGGCGCAGGCCAAATGGTTGCCTCCGAAGGTGGTGCCTAATAATCCATAGGATGCCTTGATGTCTTCGTGGATCAAAATGCCGCCGACGGGGAAGCCGTTGCCCATTCCTTTGGCAATTGAAATAATATCGGGGGTGATCCCATGATGTTGGAATCCGAAAAATTTGCCCGTTCGTCCGAAACCGGACTGTACTTCGTCGGCAATTAATATAACTTCATGCTTTTTACACAATTTCTCAATGAGTTGATAAAATTCAGTGGAGGGTTCATCGAGTCCGCCAACGCCTTGCACGGCTTCTAAAATGACCGCGCACACGTCGCCCTTTTCGATTTCCCTTTCAAGGGCTTCACCATCGTTGAAAGGCAAAAATGTCACTTTTTGCTGTTGGTTGATGGGCGCGTTTATCTTCGGATTGTCCGTTGCCGCGACCGCCGCTGATGTGCGGCCGTGAAAACTGTTGTGAAAGGCAATAACACGGGATTTTCCCGTATGAAAGGAGGCCATTTTTAAGGCGTTCTCATTGGCTTCTGCCCCGGAATTGCAGAGAAATAAATTGTAATCCTCGCAGCTTGACAATCGCCCCAATTTGTCGGCCAACTCTTCTTGCAACGGGTTCTTGACCGAATTGCTGTAAAATCCGATATTGTCCAACTGATCCTTCAGCCGCTTTACATAATGCGGATGTGAATGTCCGATCGAGATTACGGCATGTCCGCCGTAGAAATCGAGGTATTCTTCGCCTTTGTCATCGGTTACGACAATGCCTTTGGCGGATATCGGGGTTACATCGTAAAATGGGTATACATCGAATAGTTTCATTATAAAATCTTTTTTGTCATTCTCGGCCTTCATCTTAAATTTATCCTGAGCATAGTCGAAAGGCATATCAATTTTTTACAGCCAACCGATACTCCACTGCCAACGCCCTTTCACAACTGCCCTTCCTGAATGCGACTAATTTTCTCGTAAGATGCCACAATCCCCTGAATCAACGACGAACTCAAACCCTGATGCTCCATTTCGTTGAGGCCCTGTATCGTACATCCTTTAGGTGTGGTGACCTTGTCGATTTCCGC
>NZ_JBGTHY010000030.1:0-2887 GCF_041745955.1 Pricia sp. | reverse complement strand
CTGGTCTTCAGCTATCGCCTTCTCGAGCATGGCATCGATTTTAGCCAGGCGTTCGGCGGACATGCCTGCGTTCCCGGGTGAAGTTTCGGAAAGTTGTGGGGAGGCTTGAGCGGATTCTGTTTGGGCGGGGAGGGTTATCGTTAGTAGGGTAAGAAGGAGGGTTGTTAGTTGCTTTTTCATGTCTTTCGATTTTGTTTGTATTGGAACTATGGCAGTTTAGCTTTAGCAGGATTTTTTAAGGTTGATTTGCAAGGCGAATTTAGTTCTTTGTAGCTAAAAATCCTGACCTGTTTGTATTTTTTGAGTGGCATAGCCATCGATATTAAGCCCTCGTCCACTTTTTCATCTAGGCTGAAAACATAAGTTAAAAAAAGTAAACTATTACGGAGTCTCTTCAGTTGAAAATATGGTTTTGGTATTTCCCTTACCATCGATAAATTTGACTTCCTTTATATGTTTGGATATTCCAAGACTTCGGCTACTTTGAGAAAGATAACCGGAGCCATAATAGAATTCCATTTTATATTTTTCGCCACTTATAAGTTCGATTTCTGCAAACCGGGTGTCCGGCTCGGCAGTGAGCCGACGGTTATTATCCAGTTTTTTTTGTGATTTGAAAAACTTTAATGGCGCATCGTTGTTTGCTGACAGTATATTAAACTTTTCCTCGGAGCCACGAATAAGTGCCAGACCACTGGCGTCGCTTTGGTTGACAAAACCGCTGGCCTCGAACGAAATATTTTTAAAAGTACCGTCGCCCTTCCCCTTTAAAAATGCACCTATAAAGGCATCGTACCTACCCGTGGAAGCCTCGGTTGCATAGGAGTTTCCGGTAAGAATTACATCGGGATTCCCATCAAAATCAAAATCTGAGACAACTATGCCCTCTATCGGCGCGGTCTGGAATTCCATGGGCAGATTGCGCAACGCAAATTTTCCTTCGCCTTGATTTTCCAGATAACTACTAGCGAAATTATAACTTCTTACGATATAGGCGGATTCAAGCTCTTCCGGTAAAAAGGCTTCTTTAAAAGGAGTCGTCGCATAAGATTCATAGGTCTTGAAACGACTCCGCATGGCATTGATTTGCCCGACAATCTCGTCCCTTGAATGGACCAATTGGCTTTCGCCATCAATATAATAGCACATCACGGGATCGATTTGCCCGTTCTTATCGTAATCACTGGCATAGATACAGAGCGGCTCTATAGCCGAAGCGCGGTATTTGGAATTCAGCCCTAGGTTGCCCAAAATATAATCGATATCGCCATCCTGATCGAAGTCGCCACCGTTAATGCTGTTCCACCAACCTTCGGACTTTGTTAGTCCTTGAATATTTTCTTGAAGTACAAGTTTGCCTTTCTGGTTCTGGAATAGCGTTATAGGCATAAATTCCCCTACGGCGATCAGATCCGTCCATCCGTCGTTATCGTAATCCGTCCAAAGAGCCGAGGAAACCATGGTCAGTTTTTCCCAGCCTTCTACCGATTTTCCGATATCGGAAAATTGGGGCTCGGCCGTGCCTGAATCGGAGTGATTTTCCAGTAGATAGCTATTGGCGGGCATGGGATATTCACCGGGACTGACCCTACCGCCGACAAAAAGGTCCAAATCTCCATCCTTATCAAAATCGGCGGCCGTTACACAAGATCCGCTCACTGTAATTTCGGGAAGGGCTTCTGATTTTGTAAAATGGCCGTTACCGTCGTTGAGGTAAAGGCGGTCTTGATACATTTTGGAGTTTTCGGATGAGATAACGCCACCGCTGACCACATACAGATCTTGGTCGCCATCTCCATCCGTATCAAAAAATAAAGTACCCATATCTTCAAAACGGGCATCGGCGGACCATGCCCCGGGCTCAAAATTGCCATCCGATTTTTGTAGGAAAAGCTGCCCGGACTGACCGGCAGCACCTCCCACATAAAAATCTTCCAAGCCGTCTGAGTTGACATCGGCCACGGCCACCCCTGGACCGTTCCGGGAATGCATGTGGGGAAGAATGGGCTGCAACTTAAAATCGACAAAATTATCCTCCCGATGTGCGAAAGAGGCTCCCAAACTGTCCGCCATTTCAGTAAATAGCTTGTTTCCGGGTTGTTTTTCGTCCTTATTTTCGGGTATGCTGCCCTGTGCCTGTTCGATTGGTAAAAGTTGGTCCGCAGTAACGTTGTTTAATTTTTGGTAGCTTCCGTCCGGCCATGTAATTTCAAGAGTATCGACCTTTTCGTTTTTTCCTAGGCCAAAATGTATGATGGGGTCCACGCTCGATTCATATCCCCTACTCAAAAAGTGTTGATAATATTGTTTGGAATCCGCGGTCGTTATTTTTAGCTTACTACCTATGCCTTCAAGATTGCCCGGTTTTCCTTTTAGCTTTATCCTAAGGAAATGATGGTTAGCGTGTTGTTCGCTCAAATTTTGATAGACAAAGGCGGGCCGATCAACGTTGTTTACCAGCAGATCCAAGTCGCCGTCGTTGTCGAGATCGGCATAGGTCGCGCCGTTGGAACAACTGGGTTCTTTGAAGCCCCAGGTTTCCGAAACTTTTTCGAAGGTCATGCCGCCCGTATTTCGATAGGCATAATTTATCAGGTCCGCCTTCGGCAGTTTTTTGATGGAGGCCAGTTTCTTTTGGGTCTTGGTTTTGACATCGCCCATGGCATTATTATAGGTACCTTGGTAATTAATGTAATCTAAATTTCCCAGATCTCGCAAAAATCCGTTTGTTACGTACAAGTCTTTGTGGCCGTCATTATCGTAATCGGCCAAAAGCGGACTCCAGCTCCAATCGGTACTGCTGATGCCCGCCAAAAAACCAATCTCGCTGAACTTACCCCCGCCCTGGTTGATCTGTAATGTATTTCGGCTGTACTGGGGGTTATAG
>NZ_JBGTHY010000029.1:0-9809 GCF_041745955.1 Pricia sp. | reverse complement strand
CTCGGAGGCCCTTGTTTACTTGGCGGTCTGGACGGGACTCGAACCCGCGACCCCCTGCGTGACAGGCAGGTATTCTAACCAACTGAACTACCAGACCAATGATTTTGTTCGCTTGATGCGGACTCCCGCAACAGCGGGATTTAAATCTTGTTCAAATGCTTTTCAAAAGCGTGGACACGTTTCGATAAGCAACTGCAAATATACGCTGCTAATTGAATTGGGCAAACAATTTTTTGCAAAATAATCCGATGCTTTACAGAAATTTTTGCCGTTCGGTCATAAAGGTGTTCAGTACCGTTGAAAAATTACCCCTGATATCAACACCGACATACTTAATATGGTATTGGGCGCATTTCAGTTTTAAGTCTTCGAAGTATCGGGCTACACTATTTTCATAGGCTTCTTTGATGGAATCTGAGTATAGGTCGATGTGTTCTCCGGTTTCCACATCCAGAAAACGCTTGGGGGTGTTTTCAAAATCGAAATGTACTTCCGTTTCCTTATCCAACAGATGGAATAATACCACCTCGTGTTTATTGTATTTGAGATGCCGCAGCGCCTCGAACAATTTTTCATCAGCGGTTTCGGTCTGAAACATATCGGTAAACAAAAAGATTAGGCTTCGACGTTTGATCTTTTCGGCAATGAGGTGCAAACAGGTGTAGGTTTCGGTCTGCTGGGCGGGTTTGGTCTCCAAGCTTATTGCGCCGAGCTTTGCCAAAAGCATCTGGTGATGACGCTCGCTGCCCTTTTCGGGAGAAAAATAATCATACGCACCCGAATACACGCTTAAGCCAACGGCATCCCTTTGCCGTTTCAGTACGTTCATTAGGGCTGCGATGGCCAAAACCCCGAATCCGATTTTGTTGAGGTTTTCGATACCCAAATTTTTCACTTCGGGATAGTACATCGAGGCAGAGCTGTCCAATATCATATGGCAGCGCAGATTCGTTTCCTCCTCGTAGCGTTTGGTGTAGAGCTTGTCGGTCTTGGCAAAAAGCTTCCAATCGATGTGTTTGGTGCTTTCGCCATTGTTGTAGATTTTATGCTCGGCGAATTCGGCGGAGAACCCATGAAACGGACTTTTATGTATTCCGCTGATAAAACCTTCTACGACCTGATTCGCCAAAAGCTCGAGGTTTTGGAAAAGGGAGGCCTTGTTCAGTTCCGATTGTAGGTTCATTGTGCTAAGATAGAGGTTTTTTAGGAGGGGAGAGGGGGGCTAACGTTTACCAAGCCCATATAGTTCAAAATCCAATCTGCCTTCGGCAGGTTCAAGGTTCTACGAAGTAGCTATTGAACCTTTAATTTTCCTTGGCTGATGTGTATCACATTCCCCTATAAAATCAAAAAATCCCGCCAAAGCAGGATTTTTGATTTTCATTTCCCTTTCGAGAATTAAAATGTCTACAACACCGCATCAATGGCGTCGGTATAGGCTTTCTTGGGGGAAACCCCAACTTGCCTGTTCACGATTTCGCCACCTTTAAACACGAGTACCGTAGGTATGTTCCGTACGCCATATTTCGCTGCAAATTCTTGGTTGGCGTCTACGTCGACTTTACCGACAACGGCTTTGCCTTCGTATTCGGTACTCACCTCATCGATGATGGGCCCTACCATTCTACAGGGGCCGCACCATGCCGCCCAAAAATCTACTACTACCGGTTTATCACTTTTAAGGACGACTTCATCAAAAGTGGCGTCCGTTATTTCTAATGCCATAATTTCTACTTTTATTGATTATGCAAACTTAGTCAAATATTCCATGTTTTTCTTACTCCATACGGATTCGTTTTGACTATAACGGTATTGGGGTATCCAATCAATTTAAGGTATAATGCACCTGATTTTCCTTCAAACTCGCCAAGAGTTCGCTCGAAATCTGTACTTTCTGCTTCCGGCTTGATAGTCTGACCTTTATCTGCTGATCCATTTCATAGACGACAAAATTAAGGGGATGGCTGCCTTGATGCATCACTAGGGTATCCTTCAACTGGTGGATACCTTCCTCTTTCAATTCATCGATGTTCAGTTTGATGGTCAGTTTTTTGGCGTAAGTTTCCATGACTTCTTGAATCATTTTTACAGTCCTGAACTCCAATCTTGGCTCAGATTTTTTACCCGTTTCCCGATTCATCCAGCCCTCTTTTACAAAAGCCTTTACATATACCATATGATTTATTAACATATGCTTACGGTGTTCAAGATATTGCTCACTAAATATCCGGAATTCGTAAGTATCCTTATAATCCTCTAAAGTAAAAATCCCCCAGGGTTTTCCGTTCTTTGAGGTTCGATGCTGCACGTCTGTAATGACCCCCGCAAAAGACAGTTCGCGGTTTACATAATTTTCCAAGGTATTGACATAAGAAACCTCGGCGTTACAGAACGCATCGATTTCGGTTTTAAAATCGTCGAGCGGATGGCCTGAAATATAGATGCCGACCACTTCTTTCTCCCGTCGCAATTTTTCCATCGTACCCCATTCTTCAGAGGGCGGAACAGTAGGTTCAGCAATCTGTACCTCACTGGAATCCCCGAATAGGCTCACTTGGGCGGAGTTTTCGTTTTCCTGAAATTTCGCACCGTATTTGACCACTTTTTCCAAGAAGGTTACACCGTCGCCTTCGTCCTGAAAATATTGGGCGCGGTGGGCCGTTCCGAAGGAATCGAAACCCCCTGCAACTGCTAAACTTTCGAAAGCCTTTTTGTTGGCCGCGCGCAAATCGATGCGCTTGGCCATATCGAAAACGGATTTGAAAGGGCCGTCTTCTTTCCTGTTGGCCACGATGGTTTCCACTGCGGATCGGCCGACGCCTTTGATGGCACCCATCCCGAAACGTACGGCACCGGCTTGGTTGACCGCGAATTTATAGTAGGATTCGTTGACATCGGGACCCAAAACTTCAAGGCCCATCCGCTTACATTCCTCCATAAAAAAAGTTACCTGTTTGATGTCGTTCATGTTGTTCGACAGCACCGCGGCCATATATTCGGCGGGATAATGCGCTTTCAGATATGCGGTCTGGTAGGCGATGTACGCATAACAGGTGGAGTGACTTTTGTTGAAGGCATAGGCGGCGAAGGCCTCCCAATCTTTCCATATTTTTTCTAACACGTCCCTTGGATGTCCCTTTTTCTCTCCCCCGTCCAAGAACTGGGGTTTCAATTTTTGAAGCAGTGCGAAAATCTTTTTTCCCATCGCCTTACGCAGGACGTCGGCGTCACCTTTGGAAAATCCCGCCAGTTTTTGGGACAATAACATCACCTGCTCTTGGTACACCGTAATACCATAGGTCTCCTTCAGGTACTCCTCCATATCCGGAAGGTCATAGGATATAACTTCGTCCCCATGTTTTCTTCGGATAAAACTCGGGATGTACTCCATAGGCCCTGGACGGTACAGCGCGTTCATCGCAATCAAGTCATCGAAAACGGATGGCTTTAGATCTTTCATGTGCTTCTGCATGCCAGGGGATTCGTACTGAAATATTCCCACCGTATCGCCTCGTTGAAAAAGCTCATATGTCTTTTCGTCATCCAAGGAAAAATCGTCGGGCACCAGATCGATGCCGTGCTTCGCCTTTACAATCTTGACGGTATCCTTTATTAAGGTCAACGTTTTTAATCCTAGGAAATCCATCTTCAACAGTCCCGCACTTTCTACGACGGAGTTATCGAATTGGGTAACATACAGGTCGGAATCCTTCGCTGTGGCCACCGGCACGAAATCGGTGATATCGCTGGGTGTAATAATGACCCCGCAGGCGTGGATTCCCGTATTTCGCACCGAACCTTCGAGCACGCGTGCCATATTGACGGTCTGGCCCTCTAAATCATCGGTCTCGGCGATATTCAACAGCTGATTAACCTTCTCTAGATCATCGGGCCGGAATTTCTTTTTCAGATCGGCTTCCGACACCCCGAAAATCTTACTTAATTTGGACATGGTCGGAATCAGCTTTGAAATCCGGTCCGCATCGCCCAAGGGCAGATCAAGCACCCGCGCCGTATCGCGAATCGAGGATTTTGCGGCCATGGTACCGTAGGTAATAATCTGCGCCACCTGGTTCGCGCCATATTTTTTAATGACATAATCCATAACACGCCCCCTGCCCTCGTCATCGAAATCAATATCGATATCGGGCATGGACACCCGATCCGGATTTAAGAAGCGCTCGAAAAGCAAATCATACTTTAAGGGATTGATGTTGGTGATCTTAAGGCAGTACGCCACCACCGAACCGGCAGCGGAACCCCGGCCGGGACCTACGGAAACATCCATATTCCGTGCCTCTCGGATAAAATCCTCCGTAATCAAGAAATAACCGGGGTATCCGGAATTCTTAATCGTATCCAGCTCAAAATCGATACGTTCCCTGATTTCCGGCGTGATTTCTGCATAGCGTTTTTTCGCACCTTCGTAGGTGATATGCCGCAGATAGGCATTTTCTCCACGGTTGCCGCCGTCCGCCTCATCTTCCGCGACTTTAAACTCCGTAGGTATATCGAACTTGGGCAACAGCACCTCACGTGCCAGCTCGAAAGGCTCGATTTTATCGACGACTTCCTGCACGTTCAAAATGGCCTCGGGCACGTCTTTGAAAAGGACCTTCATGGCGTCGCCAGACTTGAAATAGTACTCTTGATTGGGCAATCCGTAGCGATACCCACGACCACGTCCGATGGGTGTCGCCTGTTTCTCGCCGTCCTTCACACAGAGCAGAATATCATGCGCTTCAGCATCTTCTTGGGCACAATAATACGTGTTGTTGGTCGCAACAAGTTTGATGTCATGCTTCCGGGCGAACTGTAAAAGCACTTGGTTGACCCGGTCCTCATCTTCCTGTCCGTGGCGCATTATTTCGATATACAGGTCGTCGCCGAACTGCTGCTTCCACCAAAGTAAGGCCTCCTCCGCTTGGTTTTCACCGACGTTCAAGACTTTTCCGGGTACCTCGCCGTAGAGGTTTCCGGTCAGTACAATGATATCCTCTTTGTATTGCTGTATAATTTTTCTGTCGATACGCGGCACGTAGTAAAATCCGTCCGTATACGCAAGTGACGACATTTTACAGAGGTTGTGGTAGCCCTTTTTATTCTTGGCCAACAGCACGATCTGATAGCCGTAATCCTTTACATTTTTATTGGTATGGTCATCGCAGACGAAGAATTCGCAGCCGATTATCGGCGTAATTTCCTGTTCGGTAATCGACGCTCCATGTTTCTCCGCCGTTTCATTTCTTTCCCGGACACCCTTATTGTGTCCGCCGACTTCCTTGACGAAATGGAAAGCGCCCATCATGTTCGCATGGTCGGTGAGGGCAACGGCCGGCATGTGGTTATCCGCTGCGGATTTGACCAAGTCCTTAATATTGATAGTGGATTGTAAGACCGAAAACTGGCTGTGGTTATGCAGATGCGTGAATTGGGCGTCTTCAAGGGTCTTGATATTTTCCTTGATTTCTTCCTTGGATATCTCCTGCGTTTCGTTGATGCCGAGTTTATCGGATATTTTTTGGGATGCCTTTTTAAGATCGATATGCTTCAGGCCGACCGGTTGGATTTCCTGAGGATTGGCCTCGGAAAAGTTTTGGAAATAATCCGGCTGAACATCCAGTTTTTCTTTGGGATAAAATATTCTACGCACCAATTCCAGGAAGCATCGTGTTGTCGCTTCAACATCGGCCGTAGCATTATGGGCCTCCGCAAAAGGTTCGTCAAAAAGATATTCATGAAGCTCGGTCAAGGTAGGAAGCTTGAACTTACCTCCCCGCCCGCCGGGAATTTGGCAAAGCTTCGCAGTTTCTTCCGTACAGGTATCCAACACCGGCAATTCTTGCAACGGATTTTCAACGGCCAGCCGATGGAACTCCGCCCCCATAATGTTTCGATCGAATCCGACATTTTGGCCGACGATGAATTTGGTCTTCGCCATGGCCGCGTTGAACTTTTCCAACACTTCGGCCAAAGAAAGCCCCTGCTCTTCCGCCAATGCCGTGGAAATACCGTGTATTTGCTCCGCATCATAGGGGATATTGAACCCGTCGGGGCGAATCAGATAATCATGATGCTCCACCAGATTGCCCATTGCATCGTGCAACTGCCAAGCAATCTGCACGCAGCGCGGCCAGTTTTCAGTGTCGGTGATGGGGGCGTTCCAGCGTTTGGGAAGTCCGGTGGTTTCTGTGTCGAAGATTAAATACATGTTTGTTGCTTGGGGTTTATGGTTTGCTGGATACTCGCTGTTTAAGTTTCAATCGCCACTGCGTAGTTCTTCAAGTTTACATTAAACTTTGAGCATGTCAACGGCACGATTGAACCTTGAACCAACCACGGCATACTATTTAAATTATAGCGGATTGGTTTAAATCATTCTGTAAAATTAGGCAATCGGATAGCGTTTTGGAAAAGGATTTTTTAGGAGTTATTAACGGTCAATTTCAGACCCATTTAAGGTATAATTCTTAAAAATACCGCTTGAAATCCATCTTTTGATGAAGCACTCTAACTATTGCTATACCATTTTCTTCCGGTCGAAAAAAAATGGTGTGCGATTTGAAGATATATCGCTTTAGATTCGGTGCATATAGTGAAGCGTTTCTTGCTAAATCAGGAATTTTGGCCAGAGCTTTGAAACAATTATAAAGACCATCTTTATAAACCCTAGCTTGCTCGACCCCGAACTTTCGTATGGTAAATCGGGCAATATCCAGTAAATCGGAGTCCGCTTTAGTCGTGATTCGGTAGTCACCCATTTTTTTGATCCGTATATTCCTTTTCGGCCTGAGACCAAATATCGTCAAGGCTTCGGGTACTGAAACCACTATCGAGTCCCTCTTGAATCGCGGCCTTCGTCATTAGAAAATCCCTGTTTTTTTGCTCGTCCCTCCGCACCAAGTCCCGCACATAATCGCTTTCGTCCTTATAATGGCCTTGTTGCACCACGAACTTTAACCATTCGTCCTGTTTTTCCGCAAATGTGATTGATTTTCTTGCCATTATTTCTATTTTTGATTCAAAAAATACCGTTATTGATGCAAGATATGGTATATTTTGAATCTGTGCTAAACTTTTTGATTTAAGCAGCGGACAAGTTGCTTAAGATTTAAACCCCAATTCGTAGAAGAATCATGGCTTTTTCGTTGAGAATATACATGGTAACGGTCCGCATATGTTTAATTTTAATTTACTGGCTGTTAGCCACATTCCAGTTAACTGAAAGATACGAAATTTGTCTATCTTCAATTCCTATAAGAAATTAACAATATGTACACCATAAAATTACTTTCCAAACTATTAAAACACCTTTGCCTTCCATTTCTTTTGATAGGGATGCATGTCAGATCCGCACAAACCGACGAAAGGCAACCTCCGAACTTCGTCATCATCTTTGCCGATGACCTCGGATATGGCGATCTTGGCGTGTTTGGCCACCCTACCATCAAAACCCCCAACCTCGATCGTATGGCCCACGAAGGCCAGAAATGGACGAACTTTTACGCGGGCGCAAGCGTCTGTACCCCGAGCAGGGCAGCCTTGCTCACCGGAAGGCTTCCGGTTCGCAGCGGTATGGCGAGCAACAAACAGCGCGTACTTTTCCCTAATTCGAAAAACGGGCTCCCCGCCGATGAAATCACGTTGGCAGAGCAATTAAAAGAAGTAGGCTATAGCACTGCCTGTATCGGAAAATGGCATTTGGGGCATAAGGAACAGTATCTGCCCACTAATAATGGCTTCGATTACTATTTCGGCGTCCCCTATTCCAACGATATGGACAAAACCGGGGGGCAAGATTATAAAGAGGCGGCCAAAGAAGGTTTTTCCGCCGTCAAAATCGAGGATTACAACGTGCCCTTGATGCGGAATACCGAAATCATCGAACGCCCCGTCGACCAGAATACGATTACCAAACGCTATTCCGAGGAAGCCGTTTCCTATATCAAAAAGAATAAGAACAAGCCATTTTTGGTGTATCTAGCGCACAACCTGCCGCATATTCCCCTCTTCGCCTCAAAAGAATTTTTGGGAAAGAGCGAACGCGGATTGTACGGCGATGTGGTCGCCGAAATCGATGACGGTGTCGGCAAAATCGTGGCTGCCTTAAAAGAGGAAGGTCTCGCCGAGAATACGATTGTGGTCTTTACCTCCGACAACGGCCCGTGGCTACCGTTCGAGACCCATGGCGGCAGCGCCGGACTTTTACGGGCCGGAAAAGGAACCACTTGGGAAGGCGGTATGCGCGAGCCGACCATCTTTTGGTCTCCCAAAAAAATAAAGCCCACCGTCATTACCGACCTCGGTTCGACGATGGACCTTTTCACGACTTTCAGCAAGCTTGCCGGAGCGAAAATCCCGGACGACCGTAGTATCGACGGCGTCGACCTGAGTGTTACTTTGTTCGAAAAAAAGGAAAGCCCTAGAAAAAATATGTTCTACTATCGGGGTACCGACCTTTATGCCGTGCGGCTAGGGGATTACAAGGCTCACTTCATCACCGAGGGTGCCTATGGACAATTCGGGGAACGGGAAGAACATGCGACGGCCATCCTATATAATGTAAATGAAGATCCTTCGGAACAGTTCGATATTGCTGGGGAGCATCCTGAAATTATCGAACAGATCAATGGGGTTGTGGCGCAGCATCGGGCCACCTTGGTTAGAGGGATAGATATGCTGGCGGAGCGGGAGTAGGATGTTTTCATTGGCAATGTCGGTTTGCCGCCCTATAATTTAGAGGGTGGTCATTTTTCCCTTAAAAACGTCAATTTTTAATTTTCTACAATAATGTATTCCCTCTATTGTCCATTTCAAGAAATGAAGTATATTTGCACCCGCTTAAATAATTAGAATTAATAACTAGGGTCGGGCACCCTGCAAAATTAATGTGATATGCCAGTAAAGATCAGACTTCAGAGACACGGTAAAAAAGGTAAACCATTTTATTGGATCGTTGCCGCCGATAGCCGTGCCACAAGGGACGGTAAATATTTGGAAAAATTGGGTATCTATAATCCCAATACCAATCCCGCTACTATCGATTTAAATTTCGACAATTCCGTGAAATGGTTGCAGAACGGTGCACAGCCTTCGGATACTGCCCGGAATATTCTTTCCTATAAAGGTGTTATGATGAAACATCACCTTTTGGGCGGTCTTCGTAAAGGCGCCCTTACGGAAGAGCAAGTCGAAGAAAAATTCAATACTTGGTTGGAAGAGAAAGAATCCAAAATTTCCGATAAGGTAAGCGGATTGGACAAGGAAAAGGAAAAGGCCAAAGCCGACGCCCTAAAAGCGGAAAAAGAGATTAACGAAAAACGTATTGCCGACGCCAATGAAGCCGAACTTCCGGAAACTTCCGAAGGCGAAGATTCTTCCGAGGAAGTCGAAGCCGTAACCGAGACGGCTCCTGAACCGGAAGCCGATATTGCGCAGAGCAAAGAAAAAGCCCCGGAAGCCGAGGCGAAAGAGACACCAGCGGCAAAGTCCGAGGCCGACAAGCCCGAGGCTAAAAAGGAGGACGCCAAAGAAACCGAAGAGGCCGACAAAAAGGTTACAGACGAAAAAGGCGACGATAAAAAGGCTACAGCCGTGCCGGAAACCGAAGAGGTCGTCAAAACCCCGGAAGCCGCACAAACGGATAGGGACAATGCAGAAGATAACTTCGCCGCTCCGGTAGTCGAGAAAGAAATCTTGAAGGAAACCGAAGGCATTACCGATGCGCCCAGCGTTCAAGAAGTAGTTACAGATGAGGACTTCGAGAAAAAAGACGCCGACAAGCCTCAGCCTGCAGACAACAAGAAAGC
>NZ_JBGTHY010000028.1:0-5002 GCF_041745955.1 Pricia sp. | reverse complement strand
CACATTATTAAATGGTAAAAAATGGAATAGTTTCGAATTCCCTGTTTCAGAATTTTTTAAGGGAGGGCATCTTAAAATCGAATTAGGTCCCCAACCTAACAAAAGTTGGGGAACCAATTAAGGACCTTTTTAAGGAAAAATAAATATAGTATCAATGACCAACACAAAATTCAACTTTAAATACCTCCTCTTTCTAGCCTTGGTATCCGCCATGGGCGGCTTTCTGTTCGGCTACGATTGGGTTGTCATTGGTGGGGCCAAGCCTTTTTACGAGCTCTTCTTTGGTATTACCGATCAAGCTACCGTACAGGGTTGGGCCGTAAGCAGTGCCTTGGTCGGCTGTATTTTCGGGGCAGTGCTCTCAGGCGCTTTGGCGGATCGCCTAGGCCGTAAAATCCCCTTGATCATGGCAGCGGCCTTGTTTACGATATCGGCCTTCGGCACTGGATATGCTGACGATTTCACACCATTTATTATCTATCGCCTAATTGGTGGGCTGGGCATCGGACTGGCATCTACTTTATCGCCCATGTACATCGCCGAAATCGCCCCGGCGAAATATCGGGGGCAATTCGTGGCCATCAACCAGTTAACTATCGTTATCGGAATCTTGGCCGCGCAGATCGCGAACTACGCTATTGCGGAACCGATTTCCCCAGAAATGACTCCTCAAGAAATCGCAGCGTCTTGGAACGGACAAATGGGCTGGCGCTGGATGTTTTGGGCAGAACTGATCCCGGCGGGACTCTTTTTTGTTCTGATGTTCGTCGTACCTAAAAGTCCCCGGTTTTTGGCGAAGATTGGAGATGAGACCCGTGCAATCGGTGTTCTTGAAAAAATCGGGGGCAGGGCTTACGCCGAGACCGAGGTCAAAAACATGAAACTAACCCTTGAGAAGGACCAAGGCCGAAAAATTTCTTTCTCAGAGTTGAAGAGCGTAAAGGTGCTTCCTATCCTGATTATCGGTATCGTATTGGCGGTTTTCCAACAGTGGTGCGGTATCAACATCATCTTCAACTATGCGGATGAAATATTTACCGCTGCGGGATATTCCGTCGGCGACATGCTGTTCAATATCATCATCACCGGTAGTGTCAACCTGATTTTCACTTTCGTTGCCATGCGCACGGTAGATAGTTGGGGCCGTCGCAAATTGATGCTGTTCGGATCGATAGGGCTGGCAGTAGTCTACACCATTCTAGGCGGTGCCTACTATTTTGAGTTTACCGGTTGGCCGGTACTGGTTCTTGTTATTACGGCCATTGCCATTTACGCCATGTCGCTCGCACCGATTACATGGGTAGTGCTTTCAGAAATATTCCCGAACCGATTGCGAGGCTTGGCCATGTCCATCGCAACCTTGTCCCTCTGGATAGCCTCGTTCGTACTCACGTTCACTTTTCCAATTTTGAACGATGCCCTTGGGGCGTATGGTACATTTTGGGTGTATAGTGGGATATGTGTTTTAGGATATTTGTTCATCCAAAGAAAATTGCCGGAAACCAAAGGAAAGAGTTTGGAAGAGATTGAAATGGAGTTGACGAAGGATAAAACATGAAAAGGTTAACCACACCTTGCAGGTCAGCGCAGACCATCGAACATGCAGAATAGATCAAAACAGTCCTTTTTTAAGGGAGTTTGAAATGAAAAAAACACAAAACATATTTTTCGGAAGATTGAGAGTTTTACTCTTGACCTTCTTTGTTTCCAGCTACATCCAAGCCCCACAAAAGGCAAGTCCGGAAACCTATCTCGATTCCGTAAAAACCGAACTCCAAGAAAAATGGCCTGACAACCGCACCATCAACTTGGTATTCCACGGTCATTCCGTGCCGTCGGGATATTTTGATACGCCTAATGTGCGCACATTGGCATCTTATCCGCATCAAACCTTGAAAAAAATAAAAAAAATTTATCCCCATGCCGTTGCGAACACCATCGTCACGGCTATCGGTGGGGAACAGTCCGAGCAAGGTGGGGAACGCTTTAAGGATGAGGTGCTCAACCACAGACCTGACGTACTTTTTATCGATTATGCCCTTAATGATAGAAGATTAGGATTGGAGCGGGCCAAAATAGCTTGGGAAAATATGATACGGGAGGCAAAAAGCTATGGCACCAAAATCATCCTAATGACCCCGACCCCGGATTTAAATGAGAATATACTTTCTTCGGATACGGAATTGGAAAAACACAGCGAGCAAATCAGGCAACTCGCCAAGAAATATGAAGTTGGATTAGTGGATAGTTATGCGCTATTCAAGAAAATCGCAAAGTCCGAAGACTTAAAGACATACATGGCCCAAAACAACCATATCAACGAAAAAGGACATCAAGTACTTGCAGAGGCAATCATAACTTTTTTCAATAAATAAATGATGAAAATCAAATATATCCTACTATCGATCCCATTTCTCCTTTTCCTGTCCTGCGGAAAAGAAAAGACCAAAACAATCGATCTTTCCGGCACGTGGCATTTCCAAATCGATTCGTTAGACCGGGGCGTATCCGAAAAATGGTTCGACAAAGACCTGTCCGACACTATTTCGCTTCCGGGATCCATGGCCGAAAATGGAAAGGGAGACGATATTTCCGTCAATACGAAGTGGACGGGCAGTATGTGGAACGACAGTGCCTGGTATAAAAGTCCGAAATGGGAGAAATACCGACAGCCGGGCAATATCAAAGTTTCGTTTTGGTTGAGTCCCAATAAGGTCTACACCGGGCCCGCCTGGTACCAAAAGAAGGTCGATATCCCCGAAGATTGGAAAGGGAAAGCGGTCAATTTACATTTAGAACGCGCACATTGGGAAACGACACTTTGGGTCGATGGCGGGAAAGTGGGAATGAAAAATACGCTCGGAACGCCGCACGACTATAATCTGGCCGAATACCTCTCCCCCGGCGAGCACACGGTCACCCTGCGTATCGACAACCGGATCAAGGATATCGATCCAGGGGTGGATGCCCATAGCGTTTCCGACAACACCCAGACGAACTGGAACGGGATTGTCGGCGATATCGAATTAAGGGCGATGAATCCGGTTTATATCGAGTCCGTGCAGCTCTACCCCGATGTGGCCCAAAAGAAGGTCGTCGCCAAAGGAACCGTTCGCAATGCCACGGGACAACCCCAAATGACCAAACTGACCATGAATGCCAAAACCTCTGGCGACGCGGGAATTCTGGAAAGCAAGGTCAAGGAAATGCAAATCGATACCGTAGGGAAGTTCGAGATGGAATATTTAATGGGAGAGGATCCACTGCTGTGGGACGAGTTCGACCCGAATCTATATACGATGCATCTCAAATTGGAATCCGAAGCTGGAAATCATAAAAAGGAAGTCGTCTTTGGCATGCGCGATTTCAAGGCCAACGGAAAGCAATTTGCGGTCAACGGCCGGCCTGTATTCCTGCGGGGCACCTTGTAGTGTGCTATTTTTCCGCTGACGGGTTATCCGCCAACGGATGTAGACGAATGGAAACGCATCCTTAAAACCATCCAAAACCACGGTCTGAACCACATGCGGTTCCACTCTTGGTGTCCGCCCCAAGCTGCTTTTCAAGCGGCAGACGAACTGGGCGTTTACCTTCAGGTCGAGGCCGCGGCCTGGGCTGCTATCGGCGACGGGAAACCTATCGACCGCTTTATCTACAAGGAAGCCGAGGATATTATTGCCACCTACGGCAACCATCCCTCTTTTGTGATGATGGCCTATGGTAACGAACCTTCCGGGGATAACCATAAGGAATATCTGACCCAATTCGTCGACCATATGAAAGCCTTTGACGACCGCAGGGTCTACACCAGTGGCGCCGGATGGCCCTACCTCGACAATATGGATTTCTATAACCATGCCGGGCCACGCATTCAACAATGGAACCAGAACCTGAAAAGTATCATCAACGCCGAACCTCCGCAGACGGAATTCGACTATTCGGAGATGATCGCAAAAACGCCCATGCCTTACATAAGCCATGAAATGGGCCAATGGTGTGTATATCCCAACTTTAAGGAGATGTCAAAATACACGGGTGTTACCAAACCTAAAAACTTCGAGATTTTCAAGGAGACTTTGGAAGAAAACGACATGGGCCACTTGGCCGACAGCCTGCTTTTGGCCTCGGGCAAATTGCAGACACTCTGCTATAAGGCCGACATCGAGGCCGCCCTGCGAACCAAGGATATGGCAGGGTTTCAGCTCTTGGATCTGCATGATTTTCCCGGACAAGGTACCGCCCTTATCGGTGTTCTGGATGCCTTTTGGGAGGAAAAAGGATACGTCACGCCCGAGGAATATAGGGAGTTTAATAGTGAAACCGTTCCCTTGGCCCGGATGGAAAAACGGATATTTTTAGATACCGATACCTTTAAAGCTTCCGTTGAGGTAGCCCATTTCGGGAAAGAACCCTTGAACGATATCGTCCCAAAATGGGAACTTGCCGATAAAGATGGTGGAATTTTTGCTGAGGGCGAACTGCCCCAAAAAAATATTCCCATCGGCAACGGCATCCCATTAGGAGCTATTTCCGCGGATCTGAAAAAAGCCGAAAAAGCCCAAAAGCTTACTTTGAGCGTGCACGTTGGGGAAAATAAGAACAGTTGGGACGTTTGGGTCTATCCTTCCAAAAAAGAACCTATCGAAAAATCCAAAGAAATGCGAATCGTCCAAAAATTGGATGCTGGTACCATTGCCTATTTAGAGAATGGCGGAAAAGTGCTACTTAATATCACCAAGGGCGATATCGCCCCCGAAATGGGCGGGGATATCGGCGTCGGTTTCTCCAGTATCTTCTGGAACACCTCTTGGACGAACGGTCAAAAACCACACACCTTGGGCATCCTCTGCAATCCAAATCATCCTGCCTTGGCCGAATTCCCTACGGAATACCATTCCAACTGGCAATGGTGGGATGCCATGTCGCATTCCAACGCCATCGTGCTCGACGATTTCACTCCAGATTTGAAACCCGTCGTACGCATTGTCGACGACTGGTTCGA
>NZ_JBGTHY010000027.1:0-5372 GCF_041745955.1 Pricia sp. | reverse complement strand
GGGCGTTCCCAAATTCGGATTACCGAAAATGATGATGCGGGTGGGATTGAGCTCCAAATCGACCTTGGCCGCATTGGCTTGATGGTCCAGTTCTGCAATGATTTTCAATGCAGGATTGCCCTCTATAGCCGCCCGCAGTCGGCTATAGGCTTCATCACAGCTGCCATTAACGGTTTTGGTGATAATGCCTTCTTCCAAATCCGCCGTACTATTTTCCGCAGCGACTATCGAATCTTGGCTTGCGCCGGTGCTGAGGTTGATAAGTGCGCCTTGGATCATCGGCAGGGTTTCGACGCCCTCCAGATTGTGACGTGTCGATAGATAGGTGGTATTGTTGAATCCGGCATAAACTTCATCCTGTTCATTTTGATACACCAATATCTTTTGGGGCAGGTCCAGTCCCGCCAGTTGGTTCTTTTGCATAAGTGGCGTTCCCAGATTCGGGTTTCCAAAGAAAACAATCTTAGTGGGGTTAAGGGTCAAGTCCACCGAAGCGGCATTGGCTTTATGATCCACCTCGGCTACAATCGAGATGTTGGGGTTTGCTTCAAGTGTAGTTCTCAAGGCGGCGTAGGTATCGTCGACGGAAACCTTACTCTTGGTATAATCCATCCCTAAAACATTGGGGGGATTGAAAGTAGGCTCTTCAGTTTCGTCGGGTTCGTTGGTATTGTCTGTGCCGTCAGGGCTTACGGTACTATCATCCCCACAGGAAAAAACGGTCGTTGCAAACAGGAGTAAAATAAGTTTCATTTTCATGGGATCTGTTTTAAGAATTCTTCTTAAAATACGATAATCAGGATGGTATGGACGTCTTTTGCCCATTAATAATTGTCCCCGGTCATCGTTCAAAACTGGTTTTCAGGGGATCGGATCACTATGTCGGACGGTGAAAAGTCCCATTCCTTACTCCGATTGGCTTTAAAACACGAAAAACCTGTAGATAAACGATTAAAGAAACCTATTGACAATTTTTCTTTTTAATATCGGATGTTGTTACGGCGGTTATAAATTTCGACATAGTATTTCAAAAACGTTAATTTTTTATTAAAAAGAGTCCTTTTTTAAAACCGCCTCCCACTACCTTACGTTGATACTAATAAGCAAAAGTATTATAAACAGGAATATTAACTTAAAAACACGATCATTATGAAAAAACAGAAGATTACGGTCATCCGACCGAACGGAAACTCCGGAAATCCCCGAAGACAGTTTCTCAAGATGGGGGGATTGGCGGTAGCCGGTGCCGGCCTGATGATGGCCTGTAGTAAGGACGAGATGTCTCAACTGCCCGAAACGCAGCCCAAACCTATTGCCAATGATGACGATGACATGACGCCGGAAGAAAACGGCATTTTCGATTTGGGTGAAGGCGATTTGGGTGTTTTAAACTATGCCTATGCCCTTGAACAATTGGAAGCCGATTTTTACACGAAAGTGGTGAACGGTTTCTATGCGAATATTTCTGAGGAGGAGCGAACGGTGTTGACCGACCTTTACAACCATGAGGTAAACCACCGCGAATTTTTCAGGGCGGCCATTACCGCAGCCGTCGAGGGAAATACCGATTTGGTACTTCCGGATCTAGAATTTGATTATGGTGATCTGGACTTCGGAAACAGGGACCAGGTATTGAACATAGCGAGAACTTTGGAAGATACGGGAGTAGTCGCTTATAATGGTGCCGGTAAATTATTAACGAACCCGTTGTACTTGGTTTTGGCCGGTAAGATCGTTTCGGTAGAAGCGCGACACGCCTCAGCCATCAGAACACTGATAAATCCCGGTTCCGCAGATTTTGCGGGAGATGATGTGGTCAGCGTGGATAACGCATTGGATGGAGCTTTAGACCCTTCCCAAGTGCTTGCCGCGGTTGCTGGATTAGGCTATGTAAAGACCGCATTCACCGCGAATTTTTTACCGTAAACGACTACTAACACTATAAAATAATATATTATGAATCTTATACAATTTTTAGATGAATTTACTACCGACAACTTGGTCGCTAAAACCTCTTCGAGACGGGATATGTTCGGAACTTTCGGTTCTTTGGGAAAAAAGGCCGTCCTATCCGCCATTCCGTTTGGTTTGGCTGCCATGCCCGCCAAAATCTTTGCACAGGACTCTGGCAACGCTGCCGTTGACGCGCTTCAATTAGCCTTGACGTTGGAATATCTGGAGGATGAGTTCTACCAACGGGCCATCAATTGTGTGTCACTTCCCGATGGAAGGCCTCGAACCATTTATGAGCAAATCGCCAAGCATGAGGCGGCGCACGTCGACTTTTTAATCGCTGGGTTGGAAGGTGCAGGCGTAGAACCGGTCGCCAAACCGGAGTTCGACTTTACCGCCGGAGGGATGTTCGATCCCTTTCTTGAAAACGGTAACGATTTAGAAACTGCCTATGCACAATTACTTGCGTTGGCACAGGCATTTGAAGATACGGGCGTTAGGGCTTATAAAGGTCAGGCGACCAATCTTCAGGGTACTCCGTTTTTAACGGCCGCTCTACAGATCCACTCCGTCGAGGCAAGACATGCTTCCGAAATCAGGAGATTGAGAGGATTAAAAGGATGGATTACCGGCAACGAAAGAGGCGAAGGAATGCCCGAAGCAACTCAGGCCGTTTACGATGGCGAGGAAAATGTAACGCAAGGCGGCGTCGATGTGACCACATTAGGTGACGGAGATCCGTTCGGATTCGATTCTTCAACCGAGGCATATGATGAGCCGATAACCGCCGATACCGCCGTGGCCATTGCCAGTCTGTTTATTAAAGCATAATTGATTTTCATTTTTTAGGTTTGAAGGCGCTGCCAATATATTGGCGGCGCTTTTTTTGTTCGGATGCAAGTATAGCTTGAAAAACGATACTTTACTATCGATTATTCTTAACTTTAGGGTTGAAATTCGCAAGCTATGCAAAGACGAAAATTCGTTCAGAAGGCCACATTGGCTTCCATGACCGCGCTATTGGGCACTGATATCGTATTCGGCAATACACTACCCGACCACTATCTACCGCTCGGCCTTCAAGACCCGGATCCGTTCAAAATGTTCAATAAAAATAAGGAAATGGTCATTTTAAACGATAAACCATGGAATATCGAGGCCCAGGCTCATTTATTGGACGATAAGATTACGCCCAACTCCGCTATGTTTATCCGTAACAATGGTCTTGTTCCCGAAGATTTGGACGCTACTACTTGGACCCTCGCATTTGACGGTGAATCGGTAAAACAATCAAAATCGTATACGATTCAAGAACTGAAGTCCAAGTTCAAGACCCATACGTATCAGCTTACGCTGGAATGCGGAGGCAATGGCCGCAGCGAATTTAATCCTCCGGCCAATGGCAATCAATGGACTATCGGCGCCGTTTCGAGTGCAAAATGGACGGGCGTGCGATTGCGGGATGTTTTAGAGGATGTCGGCGTAAAACCGGATGCCGTCTACATCGGTTACCATGCTGCGGATACACATTTGAGCCAAAATCCCAATACCGAACCGATCTCCCGTGGTGTCCCAATGTCCAAAGCAATGCAAGACGAGACGCTCTTGGCCTTTCAGATGAACGGCGCCGATATTCCCTTGGCACACGGGTATCCTTTACGCCTGGTGGCAGGCGGATGGCCGGCCTCGGTGTCGGGGAAATGGTTGAACAGGATAAGCGTCCGAAATATCGTACATGACGGTGAAAAAATGGACGGCGATTCCTATCGCGTGCCTTGCGAACCTGTTGCGCCTGGCGAGGAGGTGGAGGATGAGGAAATGTGCATCATCGAATCCATGCCGGTCAAATCCCTGATTACCTATCCTAAATCGGGAGCGATGCTAAAGGAAGGGCAATCCTTGAACATCCGCGGTCATGCCTGGGCCGGGGAACTGGAAGTGGCCCAAATGGAATATTCCATCGATTTCGGGGCGACCTGGAAAGACTGTCCTATCGAAAAACCTGTAAATCGCTTGGCTTGGCAACATTTTTCCGCAAAAATCGATTTTCCGAAAAACGGATACTACGAAGTCTGGGCCAGAGCAACGGATGCCAAGGGAGTTTCGCAGCCCATGGTATTGCCAGGATGGAATCCTAAAGGCTATTTGAACAATGCTTGCCATCGCATTGCGGTGAAGATAGGGTGATGTCCGGTGCGGGAGGCTCGGTGCTCGATGTACTATTGAAAAACACTTGATATGTCGGAACAAAATAAATTCTGGAAAAGCTCAAGACGGATCTACCGTTTCTTGATAGTGGTCTGCGTTTTGGCGTTAGTTTCGGGCATCGTCATTTTCTATTTGAATTACGGCGATACGGATACCGATAAAAATGCGGAAAATGAGTACACAACTTTCTCCGATGACGACCCAGACCGAATCGAAGACGGCATCCACGTCCGAACCGGCCTTGTGGATGCACCGGGACTTCAGGAGACCGTAAACAATTGTACCAGTTGCCATTCCGCCAAATTGGTCATGCAAAACCGGATGGGCGCAGAACGTTGGCACGCCACCATCCGCTGGATGCAGAAAACGCAGAACTTATGGCCTTTGGGCGAGAACGAAGCTATTATCGTCGACTATCTGGTGACCAACTATCCGCCTAAAAGCAAAGGCAGAAGGGAAACCTTGGCCGATGTGGATTGGTACGAGCTAAGGTAATGATCGGGTGCTATGCCAACATCCACTTAGGGTTTTGTTCCCAATAGGTTCCCACCGATGCCTTATTCTACAAGAACATCAAAGGTTTGTGCGATGTCGGTTTCACCCCCGGCGTCGGCCAAAGTACCATCATTCGGTTTTTTGGGCAAGTGGCGAAGGGTTACGGTCAGTGAGCCGTCACCGGCAACCCCGGTATTCAGTCTAAAAATAAGTCCTACGGGATTTGAATTCCCGTCCGAATCCGCATACGATGTTCCTGTCAAAGAACCTGTAGGCGCAAAGAAGAATTGATGGTCTTCATCTTCCTCCTGTATTTCCGGAGTTATACGTTCTGCCGGTGATTCCGTTTCGTTCAAAAGTTCGATACTACCGGTATAGGAAGTGTTCACAGCCAAATTGGATACCGTTATCTCCGGGGCATTGGGCCCATCTCCATCCAAATCCCTTGATTGAAAGGTTATCGCCTCGCCACCACCTTCCGGCGCCAAGGTTATGGTCATGGTGGTAATTGTTTCCTCTTCCTCGACGGGCATCGGGTTGTCATCGTCATCGTTCGAGCAGGCAAAGAGCAGTAGTGCGGAGGCGGTCAATAGCGCGGTTTGTCCTATTCCTCTGAAAATGGATTTTTTAAATGTGATCTTGTTCATAATACTAATTTTAAAGGATTAATAATTGAGTTTTAAACGTATCAAAAAGTTTCTGCCGAGGTCGTCGGC
>NZ_JBGTHY010000026.1:0-12474 GCF_041745955.1 Pricia sp. | reverse complement strand
TAAAATCATTTATCTTTATCCATAAGCGAAAGCATTTACTGAATAATTATATCGTAAGAAGTTCACAAATCGTCAACACGAAGAGTGAATATTAGCAGAAGTAGCGCTATGTCTGGGATAGTAGAACAAGGTTCGAATCCCTCATTGCCCACTTAAAGCCATCCATAAAGGATGGCTTTTTTAATTCCCTCACACCCTCGTCAACTTAATAGGATACGTCTTCTCCGAAGCCCATTGCGGCACATACAGATTGCCATCGTCATCGACCAGCACATCGTGCGGGTTGCGGAAGGTCTTTCCGTCATATTGGGGTTCGGATAGTTTGCCGCTGCTATAATCCGGGGCGCTTCCTCCCGGCAGGGAAATAATTTTGTTATCCGCATCCAGAACGGCGAGCATGCCGTCGTAGCTATCCCATGTCTTGGTGACGATTACGGCAAAATAGATGTGACCGTCGTGGATGACCGGGCGGCAAATGGAGCATCCGGGTAGGGAGATGGTTTCCAAATGTTGACCATCCAAAGTGAACCTTTTGAATTCTTGACTGGCGCGTGAGGTGATTAAAAGGGTCGGATTTTTGGCATCCCTTACATCCAAAGTGATACCATGGCAGCAATTGAATTTTTCGTCGCTTTCGCCATTGCCCCCGAAATGTCGGATGTAGTTGCCTTTGGCATCATATTGAATGATATAATTCTGGCCATAACCATCGGCGACGTAGAAATCCCCGTTGGGCATAATGGCGGTCTCGGTGGGCTTGAACTGGTCGTCGCTGGTGTAGCCGTCAACCTCTTTTGGCCGCCCAAGGGTCATTAGAATCTTACCGTCCAACGTGGTTTTATGTACTTGATGGGTTTCGGGGTCCGTGATGAACAAAAACTGGTCGCTTCCCTCGCCCATAATGGACAATCCATGTGCGCCGGGGAATTTTTTGCCCCAGGAATCCAACACTTTTCCGGATTTATCATAAATGATGATATTGTTGTTATCTGCCCCGGTCGTGGTCATTAAGATACGGCCCTTGCTGTCGAGCACCATTTCATGACAGTCGTTGACCGGAGTTTTAGCGGGGTCTTGTACGCCCCATTCCTTATCGACTGTGTACTTGAAATTACCATGGCCTACGGTCTTTCTCATTGCGTTATTTGAAGGTGTTATTCCAAAGGTAAAGGACGGCGCAATCATTCCTGCACCGGTAGCCAAAGTCGATTTCTTGATAAAATCCCTTCGTTTGTTGTTTGTTTTCATGGCTTTCGTTTCGTTTTACAGGATTAAAAATACAGTATTTTAATTTAAGTTTTCGGAATTCAAAATTAGCTTTATCTTTGGTGAACGATTTTAGGGTCATTAGCTCAGTTGGTTTAGAGCGCTGCCTTGACAGGGCAGAGGTCACTGGTTCGAATCCAGTATGTCCCACTAGAAAGTTTTATAGCAATTCCAGTATCCGCTCCAACGCCATCCCCCTTGAGCCTTTTATAAGAATGGTGGAACTTTCCTCAACAGGATTTTTTGACAGATGTTCCGAGAACGCTTCGAACGTATCGAACTTTTTTAGGTCACTATCCGTTCGATGGAAATTCTTCCCAATTAAAAACACATCCTGAAAATGCATTGTAGCGGCGAGGTCTGCAATGGCTTGATGTTCGATGGCCGCGGTTTGGCCAAGCTCGAACATATCCCCTAAAAAGGCGATTTTGCTCTTGCCATCCATCATCCTGAAATTTTCAAGGGCAGCCCCCATACTGGTGGGATTGGCGTTGTAGGCATCCAATATAATAGAATGTCCGTTTTTTTCCAGAAGTTGGGAACGGTTGTTTTTGGGCACATAGCTTTCGATGGCATTTTTAATATCCTCCAAAGGGATAGTAAAATATTTGCCCATCACAATGGCGGCGGCACAATTGGTGAAATTGTAACTTCCTATCAATTGGGAAGTAATAATACGGTCTTCCACATCGATTTTGACAAAGGGATTGGCACTGACGAAGGAAATCCGATAGAATTCCTTTTTATCCGAACTGAATCCGAACTTTTTGATGTGGCCGGCCAGTTTCTCAAATTGTATAGGGTCATCCGCGTTCATGAAAATCGACTTCCCGTTTGCTTCCAGATAGTCGTACAACTCACTCTTGCCCTTGATTACCCCTTCTTCACCACCAAAACCTTCGAGATGCGCCTTTCCGAAATTGGTGATATAGCCGAAATCGGGCCGGGCGATGTTGC
Source organism: Pricia sp. (assembly GCF_041745955.1). Classification (NCBI taxonomy): domain Bacteria; kingdom Pseudomonadati; phylum Bacteroidota; class Flavobacteriia; order Flavobacteriales; family Flavobacteriaceae; genus Pricia; species Pricia sp. Next base: position 10,251 of record NZ_JBGTHY010000026.1, on the reverse strand, counting down.
ACAAAGATTCGATTTCCTTTTGGTGGTTGGCGCCCATTTCGACAATTGCTATTTCAGTGCCGTTTGTAATGGAAAGCAAAGTAAGCGGGACCCCGATATGGTTATTGAGGTTGCCGACGGTCGCAATCGTACGGTACCTCCTTGAAAGCACGGCATTGATCAACTCTTTGGTGGTGGTCTTGCCATTGCTTCCGGTCAGGGCGATGACCTTGGCGGTATTAAAGTTTCTATGGAAAGTCGCCAATTGCTGCAAGGCCTTGAGTGCATCTTTCACCAAGATATAGCTGTCGGAAATCGCATATTCGCCTTCATCGATCACTGCATATGCGGCCCCCTTACGCAGAGCCTCTGCGGCATAGGTGTTTCCATTAAAATTATCGCCCTTTAGTGCAAAAAAGATACAATCTTCGGTGATTTTACGGGTGTCGGTACAAACTCGTTGATGCGCTAAAAAGCGTTGATGCAGTTTCTCTATTTCCATACGACTAAGATAAAAAAAAGCCCCAACGTCAGGTCGGGGCTAGTATAAATTATGTGAATTGTATTATCTTGCTTTCTTGCCGCGAGGGGTCTTGTTCTTTGTTTGGGATTTTGATCCTACCCTTGACATGGCACATCGGAATCCTATATAATCGGTAGCCATATATTGGGGCATGTAGCGTCGTTGTGCGGGATCGAGCCAGTAGGCCCTATCTTTCCATGAACCCCCTTTGTAAACCCTTACCTCGTCATTGATCAAAGTGGATCTGTTGTTCGATTCATCGTACTGTCTGACGAGGTTGCCCGCTGAATCGACCTCGATTTTGTTTTTGGGCGAATTGTACATTTTATCACTGTCCTCAGTCTCTTCCTCATCGGCGAACTGATCAAAGAATCGTGAAGAGCTTGGATCACCGTCTCTATAGCCTCTGTTATCGCTAGAGGAGAAGTTCGTTCGTAAAAAGGTCTCTTCTTCGCCAACGGGCACCATTTTAATCTCGCCGGGCAGGTTCACGGCAACAATCTTACCATTCGGAAGGGTATCGTACATGACGGAATCACGAAGTATGGTCACTTTACCGTCCTCGCCAATGGCCGTCTTCATATAGATATTACCGCGGTAGTAGTTGAAATCACTTACTTCGTCGTCAACTATAGGTCGGTAGACATCGGCTACCCACTCGGCTACGTTACCGGCCATATCGTACAGGCCAAGGTCGTTCGGCTTGTAAGACATTACCTCAGCGGTGATATCGGCACCATCGTCCGACCATCCGGCAATTCCGCCGTAATCTCCTTTGCCTTGCTTGAAGTTGGCCAGTTGGTCACCTCTTCCGACACGTTGGCCGTTACGGGTGTACTCGCCATCCCAGGGATATTTTTTTCTCCCCCTATAATTGTTGTACTCCCGGGTACCTTGATTGGCCTGTGCGGCATATTCCCACTCCGTTTCGGTAGGCAATCGGTATTCGGGCATGATCACACCGCTGCTTCTACTTGCATAGGTATTGATACTGTCTTTTTTCTTGCTTCCTTGAAGGGAATCGATCTGACCATTGTAAACCGATTCGGGCCTGTTCAAATAGGCTTCGGTGCTGAAAGTACCGGCAACCTCACCGGTAGCGGCTTGATATTTGGCGTCTTTGGCCAAATAGCCTTCCCTTTCCAACATTATCTCGTTGACACGGTCGGTACGCCATTCGGCAAATTGCGTGGCCTGTAACCAGTTGACTCCAACTACAGGATATTCCGCATACGCTGGGTGTCGCAGATAGTTGTTGGTCATCGTCTCGTTGAAACCCAATCGGTTTCTCCATACCAAAGTATCGGGCAATGCACCTTTATAAATATTGGTGTACATCGGATTTTCAGGAGGATAAACACTTTTCAGATAATCGAGATATTCCAGATACATCACATTAGTGACCTCTGTTTCGTCCATATAAAAAGACTGTACGTGCTGGGAGGTCGGCGTATTGTTCCAATCGTGCATCACATCATCTTGCACCTTACCTTTAGTGAATGTACCTCCCTCGATAAATACAAGACCAGGAGCGGTCTCCTGTTCCTTGAAATCCGTATTGTATTGAAAACCGCCTTCCTTGGAATTGATTTTCCAACCTGTAGCTCTCGATACATCTTTGCTGCCGGAATTTTTACAGCTGGTAACCGTAAAACCTCCTGCAACTACGGCACAGGAAAGTATAACTTTGATAAACTGTTTTTTCATAATTAGGACTTGAGTTCAAATGGTTCTACTACGTATACTAGTATATTATAAGTGGTCGGAATATATATATATATTGATTAATTTTAAAATCACTTTCGGCATATAAAACGATGAAACCTACATAATATTTTATCCGACAAAAAATATTTTATCCGAAGGATGCCGATGCAACTATTGAAAATGCAGGGCAGTTCTTCAATGGAATAACGGGATAAATAGGATTTTAGTATGGCCTTGATTGTTTCTTTTTGAACAAGCTTTCAGCGTGTGCCACGCTTTGCAACAATATTTATTGAGGCGAAATTACGAGTATTCTTCGTACTGTTGCCTAATACTTTCCGAGAAACGGGATAAGAATACCAAAAATAGTGTGCATGTTATATAAGATATTGCCAAAAACCCCGTTTTGCATGTAGTACATCTATTTTATTTTAAAAATTAGATGCGTTTACCCATATTTGACCGATTAAATCTAGACCTGTTTAAGAATGAAAAAATTATCAGTACTGCTTTTGTTTTTCGGGGTATGCCAACTAGCTGCCCAAGAAAATCCGATCGAAGCGCGCGATCGCGTCATCACTACGGCCGTCCCATTTTTGAATATCACCGCTGACGCACGTGCCGCCGGTATGGGAGACGTGGGCGTAGCTACTTCTACCGATGCCTATTCGCAACAATGGAACCCTGCAAAATTTGCCTTTGCCGAGCGTAAAATGGGAATATCCCTTGGCTATACGCCCTATTTGAGCAGCGTAGTTTCGGATATCGGTCTTTTGAACGCCAATTATTATAACAAGATCGACGATCAAAGTGCCTTTGCGGTCAGTTTGCGCTATTTCACTTTGGGCGAGATTGAGTTAAGACAGACTTTTGATGAGATGCCAACGATAGCGAAACCCAACGAATTGGCGCTCGACGGCTCGTATTCATTGAAATTGAGTCCCACTTTTTCCATGGCGGTAGCAGGGCGTTATATCCGTTCTAACCTGAAATTTCCGAACGAGACTAGCATTGATACAAAGCCGGGCAGTACGTTCGCCGTTGATGTCGCTGGGTATTACCGCTCACAGGAAATTGGCTATAACCGGTTTGACGGTCGATGGAGGGCGGGTTTCAATATCTCCAACCTCGGCGGCAAGATTGCCTACGACGAAAACGGACAGGACAATTTCATACCGGCCAACTTAAAGTTCGGTGCCGGATTCGATTTTATTTTAGATCAGGATAATGTATTGGGTCTCACGGCGGAGTTCAATAAATTGTTGGTGCCAACGCCCCAAGATTTTAATGGTGATGGTCTGCTTGATGCCACCGATAACGATGAATACCAAGATATCGGCTTTTTAAGCGGAGTCTTTAAATCGTTCGGCGATGCTCCAGACGGATTTAGCGAAGAGCTTCAGGAAATGACTTGGGCCCTAGGTGCCGAATACGTGTACCAAGAAGCCTTTATGTTCCGTACGGGATATTTTAACGAAAGCGATGTAAAGGGATTCCGAAAATTCTTTACCCTCGGCGCGGGATTCAGGTACAAGTCCGCTCAAATCGACTTGTCTTATCTTTTCTCTACCTCGAAAATTACCAATCCGATAGAAAATTCATTGCGTTTCTCGTTGACCTTTAATTTGGGCGAGGAGTTTATTAATGATTAAGAGGATACGTTATATATTTACAGTAGCAAACCTGCCTTGTGCGGGTTTTGTTATTTTTCACTAATTCATCCATGCAAAAACAAAAACTAAGTTTTGAACTGACCATTTTTGACGGATTGGCAGAACTTTTGAAAGAAGATCAGGACTTGATTGCAAAAGCCGTTGGGGCGCGAAAGAACGCCTACGCACCCTACTCCAACTTTCAGGTCGGTGCGGCAGTGCTCATGGAAAACGGTGAAGTCGTCATCGGCAGCAATCAAGAAAACGCTTCATACCCATCGGGACTCTGTGCCGAGCGAGTGGCGGTCTTTCAGGCGGGAGCCCTATATCCGGGAGTACAGATTAAAGCCGTCGCCATAACGGCCACCTCAAAAAATCATGTGGTCGATTCCCCCGCCGCACCATGTGGCAATTGCCGGCAATCTATGTTGGAGTATGAGACCAAACAGAAAAAACCGATCAAACTGATCTTGATGGGCGAGACCGGTAAAGTAATTCAGTGCAATTCGATCGCGGATATACTGCCTTTGGGGTTTGATAGTTCTTTTTTATGAGGGATTTTTTATTGGGGCATTTGGTTTTTTAATTTCTGAGTATCGGGTATAAGGCACCCAACACCCCGCATCCATCCCCGCTCCCAAATCTCACACCCATATCTCACATCTTTTTTTCCAACTAATGATTTAATATGTATTTTTGTTCTTCTTGCCCCATTTCGATAGCTCCGTAAATGTGTTCAAGGGATTAAAAATTTTATGAAACGATTTCAATGGAAAAAATTACCAAGGAAACCTATCTGAAATGGTACGAGGATATGTACTTCTGGCGGAAGTTCGAAGATAAACTGGCCCAAGTATACATCCAACAAAAAGTTAGGGGATTTCTACATTTATATAATGGACAGGAAGCTGTTTTGGCCGGTTCGCTGCATGCGATGGACCTTACCAAAGACCGTATGATCACGGCCTACAGAAACCACGTACAGCCGATAGGCATGGGCGTGGATCCTAAAAGGGTGATGGCCGAACTTTATGGCAAGGTCACCGGTACCTCGAAAGGTATGGGCGGATCTATGCATATCTTTTCCAAGGAACACCGGTTTCACGGAGGGCACGGTATCGTAGGGGGGCAGATTCCCCTAGGTGCAGGTATGGCCTTTGGCGATAAATATGCGGGTAGGGACAATGTGACCCTTTGCTACATGGGCGATGGCGCGGTACGCCAAGGTTCCTTTCACGAGGCCCTGAATCTGGCCATGCTCTGGCAGCTGCCGGTGGTATTCATTTGTGAGAACAATGGCTACGCTATGGGTACATCCGTTGCACGAACCTCGCACTCCACCGAAATTTGGAAACTGGGCCTTGGCTATGAAATGCCCTGTGGCCCCGTAGACGGAATGGATGCCGTTACCGTGGCACAAGAAGTAAGCAAGGCGATCGATCGCGCGCGAAGTGGCGGTGGTCCTACTTTCCTTGAAATGAAAACGTATCGCTACCGAGGGCATTCCATGTCCGATGCACAGCATTATCGCACGAAGGACGAGGTGAAGGAATATCAAAAAATAGATCCCATCACTCAAGTACTCGATGTGATCATGGAGAACGAATATGCGACCGAAGACGAGATAAAAGCTATAGATAAAAGAGTGAAGGATTTAGTTGCGGAGTGTGAGAAATTTGCCGACGAATCCGACTACCCACCTGTAAGGCAGTTATACGACATGGTCTACGAGCAAGAAGATTTTCCGTTTGTTAAACATAAATTATAAGTTAGATGGCAGAAGTGATAAACATGCCCCGTTTGAGCGATACCATGGAAGAGGGTACCGTGGCCAAATGGCTGAAAAAGGTCGGTGACAAAGTAGCCGAGGGCGATATTCTAGCGGAAATCGAAACGGACAAGGCTACTATGGAATTCGAATCCTTTTATGAGGGTACCTTACTGCACATCGGTATCGATGAAGGCGATGGTGCGCCTGTAGATTCCCTTTTGGCCATTATAGGGGAAGAGGGAGAGGATATTTCAGGACTGTTGAACGGTAGTGAAGACAGTTCCGATGATAAGAAAAAGGCATCTTCGGATGATTCTTCAGAGGATGGGGATGAAAAAGAAGAAACCGATTCAAAGGAAAAGGAGCGTAAAGCATCCGAAGGAAAGGATACTGATGATTCCGGTTCCGAGGATGGCGATTCGGATAGCGGTACAGCCCAAATACCGGAAGGGGTAGAGGTGGTCAAGATGCCACGGCTCAGTGATACCATGGAAGAAGGTACGGTCGCCTCTTGGTTGAAAAAGGTCGGCGACAAGGTAGCCGAGGGAGATATTCTGGCCGAAATCGAAACGGACAAGGCCACGATGGAATTTGAATCCTTTTATTCCGGTACCTTATTATATATCGGAATCCAGGATGGGGAATCTTCTCCCGTTGATGCCGTACTGGCGGTAATCGGCCCGGAAGGTACCGATGTCGATGCCGTATTGAACGCAAAACCATCTAGCGGTAAAAAAGAAAGTTCTTCAGGGGATAAAAAGGATGAATCAAAAGCGGAAGCCTCAACTTCCGAAGCATCAAAAGAGGATTCGGAGGCATCCACCGAAAAATCGGATTCCGCTTCAAAATCCGTTAGCGATGGTCAGCGCATATTTGTATCTCCCCTGGCCAAAAAAATGGCGGAGGACAAAGGTATCGATCTGGCGAACGTCTCAGGATCCGGCGATAACGGAAGAATCGTCAAAAAGGATATAGAGAATTTCAAGCCCGCAGCAACATCGCAGCCGCAAGAACAGGCAAAGGCTACGGCACAAGAATCAGGTTCGGCCAAAGCGGTTGCTCCAATGAACTTACCGGTAGGCGAAGAAAGTTCCGAAGAGGTGAAAAATTCCCAGATGCGCAAGGCCATTGCTAAAACCTTGAGCAAATCGAAATTCACCGCTCCCCATTACTATTTGACCATTGAGGTAGATATGGACAATGCCATGACCTCACGGAAACAGATCAATGACATGCCCGAAACCAAAGTATCCTTCAACGATATGGTGGTCAAGGCATGTGCAATGGCACTGAGAAAGCATCCTCAGGTCAATACGTCTTGGAGCGATGATGCCATGTTATACCACCATCACATTCACATCGGGGTTGCGGTTGCCGTACCCGATGGACTAGTAGTTCCCGTGCTGAGATTCGCCGATCAGATGGGTCTGACCCAAATAGGCGGCTCCGTAAAAGAACTTGCGGGCAAAGCAAGAAACAAAAAGTTGACTCCTGCCGAGATGGAAGGAAGCACTTTCACAGTATCTAATTTAGGAATGTTCGGGATATCGGAATTCACCTCGATAATCTATCCGCCCAATTCCGCCATCCTATCCGTTGGGGCAATCGTAGAAAAGCCCGTTGTCAAAAACGGTGAAATTGTCGTGGGTAACACCATGAAGGTTACGTTGGCCTGCGACCACCGCACGGTCGATGGCGCGACGGGGTCCCAATTTTTATTGACTTTAAGGACCTATTTGGAGAATCCGGTGACAATGCTGGCCTAACGCCCAAGATCGACCTATGATTGGCGGATTTACCGGGAGGAACAGGAAGTGGGGCGCTTTGTTTTTTTTCATGAAATACATAAAAAATAGGTCTTAAGTCTTGCGTTTTATGGCCCTATGTCAAAACTTGTTAATATTCTTGCCCGATGATAAGAAGGATTGAAAAATCAAAAAGGCATCCCCTATTATTTTGGGATGCCTTTTTTTATGAGTACTTTGTTGCAAATTGGAGTACAACAAACTCCAAATACTAAAATAATCAGAATATGAAAAATAGAATCCTTACACTACTGCTTTTGTCGGCCATCGCTTATGGTTGCGGGTCGTCTCAAATAGATGAATCTGTCATTTTGAATAGGAAAGAGCCAGTGGACGATAGCTACAAACCTATAAAACTCTATAAAAAGCCGAGCGATATAGAGGGTATCGATTCTATTGTCAATTCCAAAAAGAACCCGTTTCGCAACGGTGCCAAAGAGTCCCAATGGAGCAACGGTGCCAAAACGATCCAGTTTACAAACCCTAAAAAAGTCGGTGCCATTATGGATTTTTTGGCTTCCGATGAACTACAAGGCCGGGATACTGGTAGCGAGGGTATCGAAAAAGCTGCGGATTTTATCGAAGGGATTTTTGTCAAAAATGGTGTGAAACCTTATTTTGAGGGCTATCGCGATATGATTTCCGACTATGAAAAACCTGCCTTTAATGTCGTAGGCGTCGTTGAAGGTAACGATCCAAAACTAAAAAAGGAATATATCATCATTGGGGCCCACTATGATCATTTGGGCCTGGTCGAAGCCGAAAACGGCGATGAAATTGCCAATGGCGCCAACGATAACGCCTCCGGTACTACCACCGTATTGGAGCTGGCACGATATTTTGGCAACTCGAAATCTAACAAACGGAGCCTTATATTCGCTCTGTTCAGTGCCGAGGAAAAGGGGCTCATAGGATCTAAGCATCTGGCAGAAAAACTGAAAGAACAGAACTTGAACCTTTACACGGTCTTGAATTATGAAATGGACGGGGTGCCCTTGGTAGGCAAGGAGTATCTAATGTATCTCACGGGTTATGAGATGTCTAACTTGGCGGAGGTTGCCAACAGCTATTCCGATGGAACGTACGCTGGTTATTTGCCCAAGGCCAAGGAATTCAATTTGTTCAAAAGGTCGGATAATTATTCGTTTCACGAAGCTTTCAACGTGCCTTCCCAGACGTTCAGTACCTTCGACTTTACCAATTTCGAGTATTACCATAAGGTAGGTGACGAAACTTCGGAAATGGACTATGGCCATATGGCGAACATAGTCAACAAAAGCATTCCCGTAATTGAGGGCATTGCCAACGCATCTTCAAAAGAAATCAAGTACAACTAATGGCTAACGTTATCATTACGGGCACCAGTAGGGGCATCGGCTTCGAACTGGTACAACTTTTTGCGGACAAAGGGCACAAGGTTTTGGCGCTTTCCCGAAACGATAGTCCGATTTCAGGGCTGAATCAAAAACATATTTCATACTTTCCATTCGATATTTCAAGACGGGAGGATTTAAAGCGAATGGAGGATTTCGTAGATGACAACTGGAAATCCGTTGACATCCTGATTAACAACGCTGGAAAACTGCTGAACAAACCCTTTTTGGAGACTTCCGCCGATGAGTTTGAGGATGTATTTAAGGTAAACGTATTCGGAGTGGCTGAAATTACGAAAACGATACTGCCTAAAATGTCCAAAGGCGGGCATGTGCTTACCATAAGCTCCATGGGCGGGGTGCAGGGCAGTATGAAATTCCCGGGACTTTCCGCCTATAGTTCGAGCAAAGCGGCGGTCATTACCCTGACGGAACTCTGGGCAGAGGAATTTAAGGAAACCGGACCTTCCTTCAACGTTTTGGCCCTAGGTGCCGTACAGACCGAAATGCTCGAAGAAGCCTTTCCCGGTTATGAAGCCCCGACCTCGGCCTCTGAAATGGCGGAATATATTATGGGGTTCGCCTTGACCGGACCGCGATTTTATAATGGGAAATTGTTGCAGGTTTCCAGTAGTACGCCTTAAGTTTCAGAAATATACCCTCTTCATTATTACCAAACCACATAAAATCCTAATTTTGTGGCAATGGACAAAACCCTACAAAAATATCTTCCTGAAACAGCGGTAGCCCCTTGTTGGGCGCTTATCAAGCAGAACAACGTCCATCTAAAAATTGTCAACGAGAGAGTGACCCGCCATGGTGACTATCGGCGTATGCCGAGTGGCGCCCACAGGATTACCGTGAACGCGAGTTTGAACAAATACCGTTTTCTGATTACCTTGGTGCATGAGATCGCCCATTTGGTCGCTTTTGAAAAATTCGGTAGACGTATCAAGCCGCACGGACAAGAGTGGAAGCGGACCTTTCAGTATATGATGCTCCCTTTTATCCGTCCAGAAATATTCCCTTCACAGCTATTGCCGCTATTGGCCAATCATTTTCGGAATCCGAAGGCAAGCAGCAGTACCGATGCTAAATTATCCATAGCTTTGAAGGCTTTCGATCATGGGGAAACCGATAACACCTATATTTTTGAAGTCCCCACCGGTAGTGTATTCCGTATTTACAACGGAAAAATTTTCAAGAAGGGCCATAGACGGGTAAAGCGGTATGAATGTGTAGAGGTAGCCACGGGCAGGTTGTACCTCTTTCAACCGAATGCCGAGGTGGAATTGATAAATTGATAAACTGTGGGAACGCCAAGCATGGAGTTCCTATGGATAACTGGTGGTCGACATAAACTGCGGCCGTAGAGAATAACAAAGAAAATGAAAAATAACTACTATGCCGTTTTAATGGCCGGTGGGGTCGGATCCCGATT
>NZ_JBGTHY010000025.1:0-4280 GCF_041745955.1 Pricia sp. | reverse complement strand
TTACCGGGGTCGGGGGTATATACCGCGGAAGTCGATAGAAATATACCAACGGTACCGGTACCGAGTTCGGTCATAAAATCATCGCCAAAACGTAAAAAGCTGGTGTCCTGGGTATCTTTGCCCAATGCTACTGCACCTTCGGTAGGTGTTCCGCTCTCAGCGGTCAAGGTACCCTGTCTGGCCACGGTAAGTTCACCGATGGGAAGGGACGAATCCGTTTCTACGGTAACCGTGTCCGTTTCGGTGATGGTTTCCGTAACGGTAATGGTCTCGGGATCATCGTTGGAGCAGCTGCTTGCCACAATAAGGGCAATCACTGAAAAAATACTTGCAAGGGAAAAAATTCTTCGTTTCATAATAGCTTTGTTTTTTATTAATAGACCTGTTTTTAGGAAATAGCACTTGCCATCGACTGTCGATAGCTAGTAAGATTTCATGTACAAACCTAGCCAGCATATATCACAAAGATTTCACGAAAATCTAAAAAAACAATTTTGAATTCTAACGGTATTGTTTTGATATCGTGATAATTCGATTGCCCGTGCAGACTTTTGAGAAAGTGGGATTTTTGTCCTGTTGTAACTGCCCATACGTGTTCAAATAGTTACGAATTTGGGCGGACTGATGACGCCCCGTTCGGAGGCCGAGGAAATCGGGCAAAACTGGAACGAAAAGACTTCATGGGCGGACCGGCGAAGCATGTCCGCCCGGGGAGCATCGGAGTGAAGGGTTCCCCGGGGAGAATCGCAGTGGAGGGTTGCCCGACTTCCGCAGGGGTCTAGGATATGTTATTTTTTTTTGCAATTGATAATCCTCAACAATCCCTACCGTATGACTACTCCATATAGGCCTGCCATCGGACTATTAAATATTTGGCCTTTGGATTTTTTTTAAGGATAGAAAACCATAATCATAACAGAAAAGATAAACATCGCCCTTCGTGTTCTTCCAGTAGTGGGTGAAATATTTTGGATTGAACCCTTCGGCGCTCAGTTGTAAACCAGGCTATCAACGCCATAAAATTCTACTATGAAGTGGTCCACTAAATGAAATATAATGGGAAAGAGTATAAGCTAAGGAGTTAGTAATTCCGTTATGACATGAAGAAATTGGTTATGATCAAAAAGGCTCTTTGGCGTGTGCCTCAAGATATTCGATGATGGAATCCCTATCGTAAACGATGTGTTTCTTTTCGGGCTGCGAAAATCTGATTTTGCCCTCGTCCTGTAATTTTTGTAAGGTGGTTGGCGATTTTATTCTCAGTAACCGCATCGCTTCCATTTTGCCGATCCACTTATCTTGAATAATCGGTTCCATTTCTGACCTCACATACTTTATTACCCCATCCATTAGGGTAAAAAATGCTTTTTCTTCTATACAGATTACGTTCATAGATTGCCAATATAACAAATGATTTTTGGTATTTCCAAATCTGCAAACAGATGAAAATACATGAAAAGGAATTGCTCGATGATGACGCTTAAGATGGGAACTTTAGAAAAAGAAAAGAGAAAGACCGGCACAAGTTCAACTATGACCATTTGCCTGATTAGGTATCACAAATTGTGATACCATAAGTTTTTTAATGGAAAATATTTTGCAAAAAGTAGGCTGTACTAGTAAATATTTTGCTAAAAAGTGGGGATTAGCCTTTTACTGGAAAAACACAAGCATCATTATAATAGAAATTATTTTACCAAAAATCAATTATAATGGAAAATATTTTGCAATTTTGTCTTTAAAATAGTTAAAATGGAAAAAAATACGCCTTTACATCTACAAGAAATCATCTATGGTTCGCCTGACCCGGTAACTTCCCGTAGGATATCAAAGTGGGAAGGCGAAGGTATTGTACGCAAAATTGCCCCAAGAATCTACACCTCGAATCTTGAAGAAACACGCGCAGCTATTATACGTCGTAACCTGTTTCCTATTCTCGGGAATTTATATCCCGGTGCTGTTTTAAGCCATCGATCCGCTTTCGAGTTCGCTCCCACGGTTAAAGACCAAATCTTCGTGACCTATAAATACACTAAAAAAATACAGCTTCCGGGCATTACCATACGCTTTATGGAAGGCCCAAAAGCGATCGAGGGCGACACTTCTTTCTCGGGAGCCTTGATGGTTTCGCAACGGGAACGTGCCTTGCTCGAAAACCTCCAGGTTTCACGACAGACTGGTGCCGATTCCAAAACGCTTGCCTATCCCCAGATAGAGGAAAAACTGGAAAAGATAGTGCGCGTAAATGGAGAAGCGGAACTCAACCAAGTACGCGATCGTGCAAGGGATATTTCCAAAGAACTGGGAATGGAGAAGGAGTTCGAAAAGCTCAACAAAATCATAAGTGCCCTTTTGACCACTCGACCGGCAAAAGAATTGAAATCTCCCGTTGCAAAAGCACGTGCAATTGGTAGCCCTTATGACCCTGCCCGTATGCAACTCTTTGAAATCCTTTTTAGGGAATTGAAACAACAGGAATTCAAATACTATGAAGAAAAAAATACGACTACAGAAGCATATCGAAATTTTGCGTTCTACGAAAGTTACTTTTCCAACTATATCGAAGGAACAGTTTTTGAGATTAGTGAAGCAAAGCAAGTAATCGCCACTCAGCAGCCCCTACCTGCACGAAACGAAGATTCGCATGATGTGCTGGGAACATATCAATTGGTTTCCAACAGGAGGGAAATGAAAATAGTTCCATATTCCGCTGAGAATTTTTTGGAAATTCTTCAATACCGCCATTCTATTCTACTCAGCGCGCGCACCGATAAAAAACCCGGAAAGTTCAAGAATAAGAACAATCAGGCAGGGGACACTTCATTTGTCGAAATGGAGCTTGTACGGGGCACATTGTTACGAAGCTTTGACTTTTATAAGGCGTTGACACACCCTTTTGCCAAGGCGGCCTATATGATGTTCGTTGTAAGCGAAGTACATCCTTTTTTGGATGGTAATGGCCGTATCGCACGCGTTATGATGAACGCCGAACTATCCACGGCAGATCAGACCAAAATCATTGTCCCCACCGTATATCGAGAAGATTATCTGGGAGGGTTACGGAGATTGACAAGAAACAACGACGCCAAAGTTTATATCAGGATGTTAGAGCGTGCACAGGCTTTTAGCGATACTCTTTTAGGAAACGATATGGATGCGATGGAAGTTATTTTACGTGCAAGTAACGCTTTTAAAGAAAGTAATGAAGGGGTCTTGAAAATAGTCGAACCATAATAGGATTTGGTTTTTCCAAATTCAGAAAATATCGAAAAACGTTAGGCAGCTAAACGCAGTCGGACAATTCTTCTTCGGCTGATTAATCTTTTGTCATCAAACTTAAAACAGAAATTCCGAACAAAAAGAGAGGAAATCAGCAGAGGATTAAAAATGTCCATTTGTCTAAAGTAGCATCACAAAACTTGACACCTTAAATCATGGCAGTCTAGTAGATTGCCGTACCAATACCTATGTATTTTCGTCCCTTTGTCCGCAAACTTATTTCACGGTAAAAGGAAAAATGGAAAGAGGTCTTTTTTGACAGGTAGGGTATTTTAAAACGTGCTGTCTAAGCCATTAAACTAGGGTGTGTTAACACTAATTGCATCGAAAATCAGTGCGATATAGATAAAGGCGGTGAACATTACGTCAAGTTTGTCGAATCTTGAAAAGATCCGCCTGAATCCCTTGAGCCTTCTGAAAAGCCTTTCCACCTCGTTCCGTTTTTTGTACATTTCCCTGTTGTATTCCCAAGGTTCGAGCCTGTTTACCTTGGGCGGCACCACTGGATCGAAGCCCAGGTCGAGCGCCAGTTGCCGGGTCTCGTCGCCCTCATAGGCCCTGTCCATTATAAGGTATGCCCCTTTGCGCCCGGCGGGAATCTTCCTCATCAACGCCCGTCCCTCGGGCGCATTGTGCGCACTGCCGGGCGACAGGGAGAAGGTCAGTGCCGTTCGAGCATCTGCGGCAACCATATGAATCTTTGTCGTCCATCCCCCTCGTTACTTGCCGATGGACTGACCGCCGTTTTTTTTAAAGCGCCGGTCCCGTCGGGATGGACCTTTACCGATGTGCTGTCCAGGCCCATCGCCTCCACCTTGACCCTTATTATGCCGTTCTTCTGAAGGGCCCCGAAGACATTGTCGAGGGTCCCGTTCTTCGACCACCTGTTCATACGGGTATAGACCGTGTGCCAGTTCCCGAACCGTTCGGGGAGTGCACGCCACTTACAGCCCTGCTCCGCGACATACAGTATAGCATTGAGGACTTCGTGGTCCGAGAGC
>NZ_JBGTHY010000024.1:0-2089 GCF_041745955.1 Pricia sp. | reverse complement strand
CATAATTAGTACTGTTTACGCCCAGCGTCGAATATTTCGAAAAGGTAATTTTAGCAGCGGTCCGTAAAACCGAATTGCGATATCCCCGCCTAAGAAACTACCACGCTACTCGGTATATTTAAAGTTCTTGCCTCTAACCATATGGCATTCTCCAAATTGCCGGTTTGAGCTGTTTTGAACATTGACAAATTGTTCATCAACTTCCAAATAGGCCGGGTCATTACCCCGCTATCGTTGGTCTTTGCCAAGAGTTTATCGCGTTCACTTCTATCTTTCGTCAAAATGGCGTTCAACCAATAGTTAGCTTTTGTATTCTCAGGTTCTCTAATAAAAAACATCGGTTTATCCTTAAAGAAAGCATCATACCTCTGCGCGACATCTCTTTTATTTTCCAAGAACTTGGGTAGCGTTTCCATCTGCGCACAGCCCAATGCCGCATTAATGTTGGGCAACCTGTAATTATATGCGACCTCATCATGTTCAAAATCCCACTGATGTGGTATCTTGGCGGTAGTCGTAATATGTTTTGCCCTTTTGGCCAAATTTTCGTCATTGGTAAGTATCATTCCACCGCCTCCGGTGGTTATGGTCTTATTACCATTGAAACTGAGGGTTCCTAGCTGCCCGAAAGTTCCTGTATGACGCCCTTTATAATAACTGCCCAATGATTCCGCGGCATCTTCTACCATCTCTAGATGATACTTTCTACAAACGATAAGTAGTTCGTCAATTCGAACGGGAAGCCCGAAGGTATGCATAGGCACAACGGCCTTTATAGTGCGTTTTGTTTTTTTGTTGATACACTTGCCATTGACCATTTCGGTGTTCTCGGAAAGAAAATCCTCCAATTTTTCGGGAGAAAGGCCAAGAGTATCCCTATCCACATCTACAAAAAGCGGATGTGCCCCGATATAGCTTATTGCATTACAGGTCGCGATAAACGTGAGCGGTTGGGTTATTACCTCGTCGTCGTTTTCTACTCCTGCCAATAGTAACGCCATATGCAGCGCGGCCGTTCCGTTTACCGTAGCAACAGCATATCGGGCTCCAGTAAAATGGGCCACTTTATCTTCGAAAAGGTCAACAAACTTGCCGACACTCGAAACAAACGTGGAATCTATACACTCATTGAGGTATTTTTTCTCGTTCCCGATAAAACGGGGTTGGTGAAGTGGAATGAACCCATCGGCACCATAAATCTCACGGATGAAGGAAATAAGTTGATTGGTCATTTCTAAGTTACATTTTGGCGTCCAGATATTTTCCCTTCTCGTTATGGCCGAAATCGGGAATCATCTCAAAAAACAGAAGTACCAAATCCGCTTTTTGCCAAGATCCCTTTGTCTTTAGCTCCTCTATGGCATTTTGGAATTGCAACAATTTTACGCAGTCATAAACAGGGTTATTTTTTATAATCCCAAGATTCTTGAACCGATCCATATCCAACACCTCATTTTCCGTAAAGAATTCTTCGAAATCTTTTTCACCAGTCGTATCGCTTTCGGTGAACAAGCAGGGCCATTCCCCTTTTTGCGGAAGGGTTTTGGCCAATTTTCTCGCCTCGTCCTCGTCTTGGCACAAATAGCGTTTATACCCCAAGTTGGCCAAGTATTTGATTGCAATATCTGAAAAGGATGTAAGGTGAAGTTGCTCACTCAGCTTTGGGAAAAAAATATCCCTGTTTTCCCCGAAAAGACAGGACATTAGACAGAGCTGACCAGATTCTTTGGGTAGTACGAAATATCTTTTTATATCGTTAGGTGCAACTATAGGCTGTCGCTTCTTTATTCTTTGATCGAAACCATGTAACAAAGAACCGTCGGAAAAGGCCACATTGGCAAATCGGGCCGTAGAAATGGGAATTTCCTCGCTTTTTTGCATCAAGAACATTTCCATAATACGTTTTGAGGCGCCCATCATATTGACAGGGTTGGCAGCTTTGTCCGTAGAAACACAGAAATATTTTTTTGTGCCCTTGTCGACTGCTTGTCGGATGGTCTTTTCCGTATTGACGATATTTACATCAATCATCCGCATCAACGTAAAAGGGTCTTTTTCACTTCTTACATGTTTTAAGGCGGATAAATTT
>NZ_JBGTHY010000023.1:0-26004 GCF_041745955.1 Pricia sp. | reverse complement strand
TCCCGTTGGGCTTCGAGTGGGGGATATTTCCCGACGCGGTCAGTTTATAGAGATAGCTTCTCGATATTCCGGTGTAGTCACAGGTTTCCTCGAAGGTCAGCACCTCCTTATTGGCTATTATCAGTTTTTCCAGACGATCTAGTCGTTCAAGGATTAAAAAATTGTCCATTGGTTTCCTTTTTTAGGGTTAAGAAATGAACAAAAGCGCCTTTGTTTTCTTTTAAAGAATTCTTGGAATAAAAGTATCAAAACAGATAGGGGAAAGCTAAAGAATCGATTTATAGTTATCCACAATAAATTGATATACAAATACTTATATCAATTCGATTCAAATCGAACCGAAATTAATCGGGCCTATAAAATTTGGTTTCAAAACGTACCAAATGATACTATCTGATATTTGTTAAAACTGAAGAGTTTTGGGTTATCAACAATTGAAACTAGTGAAATAGGAAAATAAGAACCTCATAAGGGAAGATTTTAACCTCTTTACTAATTTTAATGAGTCTATTCCAAACTGTTTTTGAAAAAAACTCCGAAAAGAATGAAATTCTATACACTCTCCTGTAAAACGAACGATTTCCGGGAGGTTTCAGAATTGATGAAAAGTGTTGATTTCTTCTAGGGAAATCTGCAGGAGTTGTTGCTTAACCTTGAAATTTCATTGGTTGTTAGAATATTTCCGCTACATGGTTAAATACTGGGAGTTAAGAAATATTTCGTTAAATCTAACGTTGATTAGAATCCAGAGGGGTAAGGCTACACATTCAAATTATCTCTTAACCTGACTTTAGAGGGTTTAATCGAAGTTCTTTTTAGGAAATATCTTTAGAACGTACTTTCGCTTTTTTGGTTATTATTTTCATAATTATTAATTTTTCTTTGTATGTACAGAATAACTCTAGGTACTTTGGGATTGATTTTGTGTATTAATTTAATTAATGCACAAGAAAAAAGGGTGAGTATTACTTTGGCTTATCCTTTTGCTGTTGGTGAAACCTATCTTAAAAATCAAGATGTGGCTGCCGACTTGGGGCTTGGAATTCGTGTCTTCCAAACAGAATTATTATCCATAGGTGTTTCGGGTAATGTAGGTTATTATAGTGATTCAAGAACATTGGGTAGTAGAAAGTTAAAGGAAAAAACATGGCTTATTCAACCGCGAGCTTTTGCGGAGCTGCATTCTTCTAGTTTAGGAGGACTTAGGCCATTTGTAGGTGCTGGATATTCCTTTTTATCCGATAAATCTGAAAATTTTGATGGAAATCCTAATAGTAATGCGGGAGGATTAAATTTAAATCTTGGAACCGCTTATAATTTCAGCAGTAGATTCTTTGTCCATTTACAATATGACTACGTAAACGTATCAAGAGGAAATCAAAATCAAAGAGTTGACCTGTTTCAGAAAATAAATTTGCTAAAATTGGGTGTAGGCATAAATCTATAATTGTTGAGGCTCTAGACTGTAGCCTTCCCGATGTTCTGCATCGGTGGTATTAGAGGAAAGTCTGATTACGGATAGTTTTCGTTTTGGCAACTGATACCAACTGAAAAACTTATTTTCGACACAGTACTTTTGGTACATTGCGGAAAAGGTTTCTGTCGTAGCCCTAAAATTATTGAATAGGCACTGAGTTCTGTTTGGGAAATCCGCCGCAATGGATTATGGGTTTCTTTGTAAAATGTTTTACTTTCTTTTATATTCAACGGTGATTTCTCCAGAATTTTTTGGATTAAATTGTGATGGGTCTAAAGTCAATTTTAAATTATCACCAGATAGTTGCATTTCAGACAATGAAAAGTAGGGATCTCCATCCCGTGGGTCTTCTGTTATTAGAATCTCATTTTCGACTCGCCATTCATTAGTATGATACCCCTCTCCATGCTCGGCGTCCATAAAATTTGTTGCTTCGTAAGTAATTACTTTTTCTCCATCTACGATTTCATATTCCTTAAATGAATATCTTAAAAAACCCGTTAAAATTATTCTCTTGGGATTATCGGTAAATTCAATTCCATAGTCCGTTTCTGCGCTCACTATTTCTTCGATTCTACCTTCATTCCATTCTTCAAAATACGTGTCGCTATAATAATCGGTTAAATTCCATGCGCCGATTAGTCTTTTGGATAATGGTAGTTCTTGAAGATTTGAATCACTATGAGAATCTGAGTCATCAGATTCACATGACAAGATGAAAATTGCTAAAAGAAATAGAAGAATTTTGTTTTTCATTATGGAAATATTTGTAACGTCTAGGCTCTTCAATTTTAGTGCAGGACCGGCACGCATTTGCCTTTCCGCCTAACAATCAGCCGAATCGTTTTGTTTTTTTCTTTTAACGCTAAAGCCAAATCCAAAAGATTTGGCAGTATCCGCAAACACGCCATATACTTTTCAGGTAGGTATCTGTGCTCGATAACTTATTCCAATGTGCGTAATTAGTTTTTTCCGGATTTCTTCTCTAAGCAGGTTATTTTATAATATTCGATAAAACGAGGTAAATCACTTAGGGTAATTCGTTTTTCTTCTAAATCCGAAATCAGTTCGGGACAATCATTAAATTTTTCTTGTGAATTTTTGAGAAACCGCCTGTTCTTTTCGACTCATAATAATTCTGAAGCCCCATCTTTTAATAGATAATAGGTTAAAGAAGGAGATACACCAGAAGCGAGATTATAGCAGTAATTATAGTAATAGGTATATCGAATGGGGATGGCCAATTTTTCCCCGTTCGGTAGTTGTAAAGTGTCCGATTTTTGAAGTTGCTCACCGGTAATCTCGAATCGAGTTTGTTCCAATAATTCTACGATGCTTTGTCTATCGAAGTCCGAGTAAAAAAGTTCATCGGAATCTGCTTAACTTATATAGATGCTTAAAACATCTGAATAAATAAGTTCAGTGAAAATCTTGAATTTATTGTAATTGTGATTTAGGTATTGGAATGTCCGTTGATTTTCTGTCTCTGGATTGGTAATTATTTTATTAACTTTTTCGTAGTCGATTTTCCTTTCCTTATCGTTCTCGTTTTTCTTGAAGCGTAATTTAAATACTGAACTGGCCAATCTTAAAAGTCCTACTTCAGAGGTACTATCCTTGTAAATTATTTTACTCTCAATGAACGGAGTAATTCTCAACTCGAAGTCCTGAGCAAAACCTTTTGACAAAAAAGAGAACAGGATGAAAAAAATAAATGGTCTCATTGATGTCTGGTTCTTCCATTTATGCATAACGTTTGCACATTACTACTGTTCTCCTATCCAGTATACAACGACTTTTGTTATGGTTTGTTGTAGAATTTTCTCCAAGATTTTATCCTCGTTGCCTAATGTGAACTAACTACCTGATGTTGAGCGGAAGTACTTAGTACCATAGATTGGCTGTTTTACGGTACATCTTCGTTTAGACCTTAAACAATTCTCCAAGAAGTCCCGTATTTGGTCGCTTTTAAAAGTTTCTTTAATTGTTTTTTAATAACACATCTTAGGCTATAAAGGTCTTGAAGAATCACTTAGGTAATATCCAGATTCAACTTGGGGATCAAGTGCGCAGCCTCCTTCATTTTTTTATCGATGATTTTGGCATAGATTTCGGTAGTTCTTATTTCCCGATGCCCAAGCCGCTTCGATACGGTATAAATATCCGCTCCGTTCTCCAATAGTAAAACGGCATTGGTGTGCCTTGCCGAATGAAAGGTAATATGCTTACTTATTCCGGCCGCCATACACCACCGGAGCAATTGCAAGTTCATGTGCGCACTATACCGAAGTCCTTTAAAAACCCTTTCCTTTGGCCCCATTCGTTCCGCAAGAAGTTCCCTTGCCTGCTGGGAAATATACAAGTATTCTACCCCATCCGTTTTCTTCTGTTGAAACACAATTCGGAAAATGGGAAGGCCGTCCTCATCATTACCTTCTTCCCGCACTTCGGACCACTTCATTTTATTGACATCGGACCATCGTATACCGGTTAAAGCAGAGAAGAGAAAAGCGCGTTTTAAGATAGGGAGTTTGCACGGCGTGTTCGACAATTTTTGAAGTTCGCCAGAGGTAAGGTATTCGCGGGTCGATTCGCCCATAGCAAAGCCTTTGACCTTCTTCATGAAGTTTTCTTTCAGGTATCCTTCATCGAAAGAAGCGTTAAGGCAGGCTTTGAATTTATTGAAATAGGTATGCTTCGTATTTTGGGATAGATTCTTGTAACTTTTGGTGACTGCTACCGTATCCAAGTATTTTTTGAACCCTTTGATGAAATCAACATCTATATCGTTGAGTGTGATGTGGTTTGGACAGTAAGCCTCCAGGTGCTTCTGTGCGGCATCCCAATTGTCTTCGTTGCCCTTGGTTTGATACCGTTCCTCTTTCTTTTGCTCGTAAAAATCCAAAAGGCCTATTTTGCCTTTATGGTCGTTCTGAATGTTGTATTTACCTTGATAAACTTCAGCTCTTCTAATGGCTAGAATTTGCTCTGCAAGTTCAAGTTGTTCTTGATTCTTTTTCTTTTCAGCGGCTGACTTGGGATTTTGCTTCATGTATAACTGCAGGTATTCATAATCCCGCAGATGTTTGATTTTCCCATTACCTAGAGTCTGGATGCCCTTGTAAAATTCTAGATACAGACTCAGCTTTCCAGTTTTGAGTTTTTTCTTTCTAAGGTGAACTTTTATCATGAGACACACTTTTTGTGTCTCATACATTTATGGGACACACATGAGACGCAATAAAAGTAGGAAAAATGGAATTAAAAAGAAATGAAAAGATAATTTATATTTTATAAATATTTGATTTATAGTCATTTGAATTCAAATGAAACCAAATAAAATGGGAATCTACTTCCCGATGCAGAAATTGGCAAATATATTCCCCAACAACTCATCGTTTGTCACTTGACCTGTAATTTCCCCCAGATGATACAGCGCTTCACGAACATCGATGGCCATCAGGTCGCTGGGTAGTTCTTCGTCTATGCCCATTTGTACTTTGTCGATTTCCACCAAAGCTTTTAGCAGGGAGTTATAATGGCGGGTATTTGTGACGATGGTCTCATTGTTTCGCAGCGCGCCGGTATTGACGAAATCCAAAAGTTGGGATTGTAGTTCTTCGACGCCTTCCCCGGTTTTTGCGGATAACAATAGGGCCTGTGGCAAGTCCGTCTTGATTCGGTCGATTTCGGCAGGGGCAAGTTGGTCTGTTTTATTGGCAACTATAATCAAAGGTTTTTGGGGATATTTGCCCTTGATTTTCTCGATTTCAAGAAGTAAATCCTGAAATCTGGACTTCGGACCTGCCGCCGCCGGCTCTGATTCGGTGGGGCGACCGGTAGAGGCTTTCATAGCTTCATTGGCATCGAACAGATACAAGGTTACCCCCGATTTTTCGATTTTCTCAAAAGTCCGTTTAATGCCCATGCCCTCGACCACATCTTTGGTCTCGCGAATGCCCGCTGTATCGATAAATCGAAAACCGATGCCACCGATACTTATTTCATCTTCGATGCTATCACGGGTCGTACCGGCAATTTCGGATACCAGCGCGCGCTCTTCGTTCAATAGCGCATTGAGTAGGGTGGACTTCCCAACGTTGGGTTCTCCCACGATGGCCACGGGAATTCCGTTTTTGATGACGTTACCCACGGCGAAGGAATCGATAAGCCGTTTAAGAACAGTTCGTATTTTATCGACCAGTGTCTTGAAAGCGCGGCGATCGGCGAACTCGACATCCTCTTCAGCGAAGTCCAGTTCGAGTTCGATTAAGGACGCAAAATTGAGGAGTTCTTCCCGTAGATTTTTGATTTCGTTGCTAAAGCCACCGCGCATCTGCTGAATGGCAATCTGATGCGAGGCCGCATTATCACTGGCAATGAGGTCCGCCACAGCCTCGGCTTGGCTAAGATCCATTTTTCCGTTGAGGAAGGCCCGTAGGGTAAACTCCCCGGCGTCCGCCATGCGGCATCCGTTTCTGAGAAATAATTGAATGATCTGTTGTTGTATGTACGGAGAACCGTGACAGGATATTTCTACCACATTCTCTCCCGTGTAGGAATTTGGACCTTTGAAAATGGAGACCAAGACTTCATCCAAAGTTTGCTTTCCTTCCACGATATGACCCAACAGAATAGTATGGCTCTTTTGTTCGCCCAATTTTTTTCTATGAATGGATTTAAAAAAAGGAGCTGTAGCGGAGATGGCATCACTGCCCGAAATCCGGATTATGGCAATGGCGCCCGCCCCCGACGGCGTTGCCAAGGCGATAATGGTGTCGTTTGGAATCATACCACAAAAATACGCAAAATGCCTATAGCCGGGCTTCCGAGGGCTTAGCGGCAAAATCAAATCGTTTTCCGCCAAGCTACATCAAATAATTTCATATCTTGAGGCTGTGTAACTTTAAACTATAGATGATGATACGAGTTATTTTAATGGGTCTTCTAGTTGTTTCTTTCGGAAACATATCTTACGCCCAATCCGACACTGCTTCTGAAACTCCGAAAGAGGTGCAGCTAAAAGAACAATTGCGAGAAGCGGAAAAATCGGCCGAGGAAGCGGAAGCTGCTAGAAAAAATGCTGAAAAGGAGGAGAAGAAAGCCGAAAAGAAGCAAAAAAAGCTGGAAAGAGTGCTCGATGATATAGAGGATAAGAAAGAGGACATTGCCAAAGGGGAGGAGGAGGTCAGGGAATTGGAAACCGAACTTCGAGAGGGCAAAAGTAAAGGAGAACTTTCCCCGAACAAGATCATGAAGCTGAACGAAGATATTCTTGATGAAAAGAAGGATATTTTGAAGCACCAACAGAAGCTGGCCAAGCTACGGCAAAAACAGTGAATTGGAGTTATTTTGACTACATCCTATTTTAGAAGTTAGGATAGCTATAATTCAAGAGGTTTGACTCTATGTAAAGTTCGACCCTTTTTTTAAACGTTGTAACATTTTCCATTTTGATTCGTCTTATTGTTAGAACCCCTTAAAACAATCAAAAAATGGAAATCATAAATCAGAACAAAGCACTAGAAACCAACAACCCGTTTTTGGTGTTGACCCATCTATCCCAGTTATTGACCTATGTCACCGGCTTCGGAGGTCTCATCGTTCCTTTGGTGATCTGGCTCACATCAAAAGATAGAATTGCAGGAATGGACGAACACGGAAAATCCATCGTGAATTTTCAACTGAGCATGCTACTTTTCGTGGTTCTCAGCATTCCTGCCATTCTATTGTTCGGTTTAGGCATCTTGAGCCTGATATTTATCGGAATCATCGCTTTTGTACTTCCCATAGTCAATGCCGTAAAAGCCAGTAATGGCGAATCACCGAGCTATTTTATGACGATTCGGTTTATTGCGTAATCAAATCTAAACCCACCATCTCTGCAGGCAGCTCTCGTATCTATCTAACCATTCAACATCACCGGCATCACCAACATCGTCACATTTTCACCTTCATCGAGTCCGTCGGCGGGCGTAAGGATACCGGCGCGGTTCGGAAGGCTCATTTCCAAAGAAACTTCATCGGAATTAAGGTTGTTCAGCATTTCGGTAAGGAAGCGGGAGTTGAATCCGATCTGCATATCGTCACCTTGGTAGGCGCAGGTCAACCGCTCTTCGGCTTTATTGCTGTAGTCGATATCCTCGGCGGAAATATTCAGTTCGGCACCGGCAATCTTTAAGCGGATCTGGTGCGTAGTCTTATTGGAGAAAATCGCGACACGTCGCACGGAACTCAAAAATTGGTTTCTGGAAATCGATAGCTTATTCGGATTCTCTTTAGGAATCACCGCCTCGTAGTTGGGATATTTCCCATCGATCAAACGGCAAATCAGTACGGTTTCCTCAAAGCTGAACTTGGCGTTGCTATCGTTGTATTCGATCAGGACATCCGATTCACTGCCTCCCAATATTCCCTTTAGAAGGTTCAGGGGTTTTTTGGGCATGATAAATTCCGCCACTTCCGAAGCGGAAACATCGTCACGTCTGTATTTTACCAACTTATGTGCATCCGTCGCAACAAAAGTTAGGTTTTCCGTAGAAAACTGAAAGAAAACACCGCTCATTACAGGTCGCAGGTCGTCATTACCTGAAGCGAATATGGTCTTGTCGATAGCGGTCGCCAAAATATCGCCTATTAGAGTTGTGGAACTCGGATCGGCCAGTTCGACCGCTTTCGGAAATTCCGCGCCATCGGCGTAGGCCAGCGCATATTTACCATGGTTCGAACTGATCTCGACCGTATTGTTGTCCTCGACCACGAAGGTCAGGGGCTGTTCGGGGAAAGTTTTTAAGATATCCAATAACAAACGTGCGGGTACGGCGATAGTCCCCTCATTGTCGGAGTCCACTTTTAAGACCGAACTCATGGTAGTTTCAAGATCCGACGCCGATACGGTCAATTTGGCCTTGTTCAGGTCGAAAAGAAAATTGTCAAGAATGGGCAGCGTATTGCGATTGTTGATTACGCCCCCCAAAATCTGTAGTTGCTTTAAAAGGTAGGTGCTCGATACTATGAACTTCATAGGGTAGTTTTATTTCGATTTTGTGTCATTTTGTGTTCTGGAATGTCTTGAAATCGCATGGAAACCGCAAATATCAAGACAAACAAAGATATTTGAATGGATCTTTTTAACGAAACAAACTTATCAACATCTAGGCGCCATATTTCCGTCTTCTAAAATAGGTAAAACCCAGTCCGAAAACGAGGGTCAAGACCAGCGGAAGTCCTATATTCACTAGTTGCCATTTGGTTTTTTGGGCGGCTATTTTTTGGGTGTCCAAAAAGGGCACGGCCAACTTTTTATTTCGAATGTTTATAAGTCCGTTTTCGTCCAATAGGTAATTGACGGCGTTTATCAAAAATTCCTTGTTGCCATAATAATTGTTCGTCCATTTATCGTATCCCAGCTCCAAAGGACGGCCTTTGCGCACTTGGTTCTTGATAATATCGCCATCGGAAATTAGGATCATTTTGTTATCCTTTCCTTGTTCGATGGGTTTTTTTATGGATACCGGTTTAACGCGGTTGGCAAAAGCGGAGGTGAAATCGCCTTCTACCAAAACAGCCAATGCCCTGTCACCATCGGTGAAGTTTTCTTTGTTCGGGGAACTGTTGATAATGTTGAGACTGATCTGTTTCGGCGTACCCTCTACACGGGATAGCGGGGAACTTTGAAGGAGGACCGTTTTTTTGTTTTCGTTGGATAAAGTATCGATGGAGCTGGTGAACTGTAACCGGATAGCTTCCAGATTATTGTTGATAGGGTGGTCGTTGCGCGAAAATACCATAGGATGGTAGTACCAAGGCACGGGGTCGTATTGGGATCCATTCCCTTCCCCGGTGGCCAATATGATTTGCGTAAAGTACATGTCATTGACCAGATCGGGATTGACACGGATGCCGTACTTGAAAAAGAAATCGTTCAGGTTCAGGTCGCGGGGCAGGGCCATCGCCGCTCCCTGTTCATTAAAAAGGCTATCGAGTTCCATGCTCACCGTATCGATCAGCCACATCGTTTTTCCACCGTTGACGATATATTGATCCAGCACGTATTTCTCATCTTCGGAAAAGGCTTCAGTCGGTTTGGCGATCAGGGCGAGATCGTATCCATTTAACTGATCCAATGTTTTTTGGGGATTCCCGGCGACAGAATCCAACGTAATCGCTCCGATATTGTAATAATCGCGAATAGAGGTCAAGAAATCCGCCAAATAGATATCCTCAAGTTCGCCATTACCTTTGATAACGGCAATCTGTTTCCTTTTTTGGATGATGATTTTAGAAAACGCATCCGCAAAAGCATACTCTAAATGCTGCACGGAGTTGTTGACCCGCTCTTCAGTAGTCGCTCCCAACTTGTTTTTCAGCAGCGGTACCTTTACCGTTTTATCCCCATAATTGACCATGGCCCATGGAAAGACGATGTCTTGGGATACCTTGCTGTTATCTTCTACGGTTACCTGGGCGGGAGTTAGTCCCAATCCCTGAAGTTCGGCTAAGGTTTTGTTGATGTTCTCGGTGTTCTCCAAAGGATTTACGAAAGAAAATTTGATATTCCCGTTTTCCGATGCGTATTGCTCCAGAATCTGACGGGTTTCCGTTCTCAGTTTTACGAATTCCGGGGGGAGGTTACCTTCCAACAAAACATCGACGATAACTGGTTTCCCAAATTCCGAAACGGTCTCGATGGCAACTTCTGATAACGTGTACCGATGGTCTTCGGTAAGATCGAAGCGGGTATACAAGAAACCGGAAAGGGCATTGATACCAATCAGAAGCCATAGGGCGGCAGCGATGGAAATCCGTACTTTTTTCATTATCGGGCCGTGTTTTGGAGTTGTACAATGCCGAGAAAAAGAAAGAAGGAAGTAAGGCTGATGAAATAAATCAGATCCCGCGTATCCAAAATGCCCCTTGCGGTACTTTCAAAATGATGTTTCATGCCCAAGTTTTGCACGAAGACCGCCGCCTTGCCCTCATCAAACAGGGTCGAAAGACCTTCAAAGCCATAATACAAAAGAAAACATAGCACAACCGCAATAATGAAAGCTACAATCTGGTTTTCCGATAGGGTAGAGGCGAAGAGGCCGATCGCGGTATAGCATCCCATTAAAAAAATAGTCCCGAAATAAGAACCGACGACCAAGCCCATGTCTAGATTGCCAACGGTAGTACCCAATTGGGAAACCGCATATACATAGAGTAAGGTAGGCATCAAAGCGATCAATCCCAAAACGAAAGTGCCCAAAAACTTTCCGAGCACCGTCTGCCAAAGGCCGATAGGTTTGATGAAAAGGAGTTCCAAAGTCCCCAGTTTTTTTTCCTCCGAAAAGCTTTTCATGGTAATCGCGGGAATCAGGAAAAGAAACACCCAAGGCGCCAGCAAAAAGAAATTGCCTAAATCGGCAAAACCGTAATCGAAAATATTGAACGGTCCCTTGAACATCCACAGGAACAATCCGTTGAGCGCCAGAAATAGCCCCATGACCAAGTATCCGGTTACCGAGGTGAAGAAGGAGCGTATTTCGCGTTTGAAGATGGCGAGCATGGTTGAGGTTTCGGTTTTAATGTCAGTTCGGTATCCATCCCAATACATTATATCGATAAATTTAGCGAAATTATTTGCATCGTTATTTCGGGAAATTAGAAACTTGAACCTCAAACGCTAAAAATACAACAGATTGCGGTCGAAACACTACACAAACGAAACCGTGACCGTATCCCGAAATTCCAGTCCCAACAACGTGGAAGCACCTCCCACCGTATTCAGGTCACTTTTGTAAATGGCCAGTTCTATGTAGTTGGCGGAATTAAAAAGGGCCAAAAGGTCCCCCGCGCCCTTTCTGTTGCTTCTGTCAAGATCAAAATTGACGATGTCACTATATTTGTTATGTATGCGGCTTATTTTGGTAGATCGGGCGGCCAGTTCGTAATTCCGTCCCTTCCGATAGGCTTCAAAAAAGTTTTTATGGATGTTGGTCACCACATTCCCATAATTGTCGACGTAGATAATGCTACCAATAATTTTGTTTCCGTCGTCGGTTACGCTCGGGGTGAATTCGCGTAGCTCCTTCAAAGCGTTGAACGGTTTGCCGACGACTTCAAGGGTGCCGCCCCGGGCGATGTGGCAGGCCACTTTTATAAAAACATCCAGGACGGGAAAAGAACCGTAATCGGGATTGGGAATATTGATCTCGACTACTTTTTCAGGCTTTTTTTCGGAAGTTATCAGTCCGATTATACCATTGTTGGCCATAATAAAATAATGACCGTCGATCAAAAGGGCGATATGCTGGTTTTCAGGGGTGGGTTCGGCATCGACCCCTACAATATGAATACTGCCTTCCGGGAAATTTTTATAGGAATTTTCGAGAATGTACGCGCACTCCTGAATATTGAACGGACTGATATCATGCGAAATATCAACGATTTGCACATTGGGCAATTCTTTGTAGATACTGCCTTTGAGGCACCCCACAAAATGGTCTTTGAGTCCGAAATCCGTAGTTAGGGTGATGAGGGCCATGCAGCACTGTTGATATATTTTTGGCGCTACAAACTGATTTTTGCTTAAGTTTGTTACGTCCAATAAAAGGTTGAACACACAAAATTAGTGCAAAAAAATAGCCAAGCGAAATAATTCCATATTGGCTTTCACTTAAACACGACAAGTTTTTGAACGAACTTATACTAGAACTTACCGAAATCAGCCCAAGGGAATTTTTTGGGCAAGGCAACCAACATATCGATCTGCTCAAAAAATATTTCCCAAAGCTTAAAATCGTTGCCCGGGGCAACAAAATAAAGGCCTATGGCGATGAAGAGCTTTTAGAGGAATTCGACCGACGGTTCACGATGTTGACCACCCATTTTGCCAAATACAACACCCTTGACGAGAACGCGATCGAAAGGGTCTTGACCAGCAATACGGCCGCCGATTACGAGTCACCTGAGAAGAGCGGGGAAACCTTGGTACACGGTGTCAACGGTCGGTTGATCAAGGCCCAAACCGTAAACCAGCGCAAACTTGTCGATGCGGCTAAGAAGAACGATATGGTATTCGCCATAGGCCCTGCTGGAACCGGTAAAACCTATACCGGCGTAGCCTTGGCTGTCAAGGCCTTAAAGGAAAAGCAGGTAAAACGTATTATTTTAACGCGGCCGGCAGTGGAAGCAGGGGAAAATCTCGGTTTTTTGCCCGGTGATCTTAAAGAAAAGCTAGATCCGTACATGCAGCCGCTTTACGATGGCCTACGCGATATGATTCCCGCTGAAAAATTGGCCCATTTGATCGATACCGATATCATTCAAATCGCCCCCTTGGCCTTCATGCGCGGGCGTACCCTCGATAATGCCTTTGTTATTCTCGACGAGGCCCAGAACACCACCCACGCCCAGATGAAGATGTTCCTGACCCGAATGGGAAAGAACGCCAAGTTCATGATTACTGGCGATCCGGGCCAAATCGACCTACCAAGAAGAACGGTTTCGGGATTAAAGGAGGCGCTGCTGATTCTAAAAGACGTAGAAGGTATCGAAATCATCTATCTCGACGATAAGGATGTCATTCGGCATAAACTGGTCAAAAAGGTGATCGATGCGTATAAGAGTATTGAGCATCAAGGTTGAAAGGAGGCCCATAACACAGACCCAAAGTAATGAAAAATACCATCACCGACACCAATTTTAATTTCCCCGGCCAAAAAAGCGTGTACAAGGGCAAAGTCCGGGAGGTCTATGCTTTGGAAGACGACGTTTTAGTCATGGTCGCTACGGATCGGCTGTCCGCTTTTGATGTGGTGATGCCAAAGGGTATTCCTTATAAAGGACAGATTTTGAATCAGATCGCTACGAAAATGATGGCGGCTACTGCCGATATTGTTCCAAATTGGTTGACGGCCACTCCCGATCCGAATGTTGCAGTGGGTCAGGCCTGTGAACCGTTCAAGGTAGAAATGGTGATCAGGGGCTATATGTCAGGACATGCCGCGCGGGAATATAAGGCCGGAAAACGGATGCTCTGCGGGGTAGCCATGCCTGAGGGTTTACATGAAAACGACAAATTCCCCGAACCGATTATCACTCCAGCTACCAAAGCGGAGCATGGCGATCACGATGAGGATATCTCCAAGGAGCATATTTTAAAGAGGAATATTGTATCCAATGCGGATTATGCCGTATTGGAAGAATATACGCGAGCCCTCTTCCAAGAAGGTACTGAAATCGCAGCCGATCGAGGATTGATCCTAGTAGATACCAAATACGAATTCGGAAAGACCAAAGCGGGCGAAATCGTACTGATCGATGAAATCCATACACCAGATTCATCCCGCTACTTCTATGCGGACGGGTATCAAGAACGGCAGAATAGGGGTGATGCCCAAAAACAACTTTCCAAGGAATTTGTACGGCAGTGGCTGATTCAAAATAATTTTCAAGGTCTTGAAGGCCAAAGCCTTCCCGAAATGTCCGATGCCTATATCGAAACGGTATCCGAGCGGTATATTGAACTCTACGAAAATATTACCGGGGAAACTTTTATCAAGGCAGATATCTCGAATATTCAAGAAAGGATCGAGAAAAATGTGCTGGATTATTTGGAGTAGGCCACCTGCAGGCCGAGAGACCCAAAAGGTTTTTTCACATAACTTTCATCTCAACAACCCTTTCACCGAAAAATTACCTTTCCCCTTCAATTTCCCCAAAATTTTCAAAAATGCGATGGCCGTTATATAGGCATCGCCCAAGGCAGTATGTCTATCTGTAGTGGGAATGTCAAATTTTTCCGCCAGTTCGTCCAAGGAGTATTGCTCTTGTTTTTGTAATAACGGAGAAGCGATCAAGGTGCGCTTATACAGCGCCGAGGTATCTAAGAACTTATTTTTCAATTTGGGAAGCCCATGGCGTCGAAGGGCTTGATCGATCATGGCCCGATCAAATCCGGCGTGGTGTGCCACGAGAACCGAATTGCCGATAAAGGCCAAGGCCAGCTGAATGGCTTCCAGTTCTGTAATCCGGGGCTTTGACTCTTCCTCCAAAATGCCGTGCACCGCTATGTTTTTGGCATGGTAAAAATGTTGGTACAGATACACCTCGAAACTCTGATTAACGGGTATTGTATTGTTTCGTAAGGATAGGGCGCCTATGGACAATATCCTATCATTTTCGATATCAAGGCCTGTAGATTCCGTATCGAAAACCACAAAACGGATGTCGTTCAAGGTCTCCGGAAGCCCAACTTCAAAGCTTTCGGCGTACGCCATCCAAAAATCGGGATAATTTCTTTTCCCTTTCCGAAACCACTTTTTTAAGGATCGTATCATCCTATAATAGGGGTTACCTGAAAGCGGAGTTTTATCAATTCCTGTAATTCCTTGATGGTCTTGAAAGTACGCTTGAGCTTTATTTTCTCTTCCTTTGTCAACGTATCCAAAGCGATAAACCGACCGGAATCGTTATGTAACAATCCCTGTTTTGTCCGAAATTTCAGTAAGGCTTTCGTCGCATAGGAACAGGCGGAAAACAGGACTTCGTTGTTCGGTTCGAGCTCCGCCAGCCGTTCGAAACGTTGTGCCGTATTGTTTATGGACTTGACTTGGTGTGAAAGCGTCAAAACCCGAGCCCCGTCGATCAGAGGCATCAAAGCCCTGCGTTTTACATCGAAGAAATCTTTGTGTGCGCCATCCTCTTCGACCAAAAAACTGCGGAAAAATCCTGTTGGCGACGGATTCTGCAAAGCTCCGCCGGCCAAATGCAAGAAAAAAATGGGATACATTTCCGTTTTCTTGAAAACATGGGCGGTCAGTTGGTCGACCAAGGCGATATCCCCAGAAGAAATACTATAATCGAAGAATATGGCGGACAAAAGCACTTCCTCGGGACCGGGATTGGTAATCCAATAAGACACCCGGTCTTTCCATTCTGAAAGCGATAGGCACCATTCAGGGTTCGAGGCCATCATCTCGGCCGGGCAATATTCATAGCCGATAGTTTTAAGCCCTTTGTTCACGGCTTTTGAAAATTTCAAAAAATAGGTTCTAGTTTGCGGCAATTCGTTTTCGGGAACATTTTCAAAAATCAGGGCATTGTCTTGGTCCGTATGCAACAATTGCTCGCTCCGGCCCTGGCTACCCAGGGCAAGCCAGGCAAATTTGACAGGCGGTGGATTTTTTAGTTCTTTCAGCGCAATGGCGATGACCTGTTTGATACTGGCATCGTTGAGCTCCGATATCACTTTTGAAGTAAGGGTCAGGGGGATATTCTGGTCCAAATACCCTTTTAGCAGCCCCGTAATACGACGATGGATAGTCTTTATATCCTTGAATTTTCCCGCCCGTTTTATAGCCTTCATGAGTACGGCGGGGTTGTTGCCGAGCTCGAGCATCACATCGTGTTTCGACAGCATGCCCACGGCCGCAGTGTTCGGCGTGCCGTCTTCGGTAAGGCACAGATGGCTAATACTGTTTTTCATCATCGCCATTTGGGCCTGTGCAATGGTCATTTCCTTGGGATAGGTGATAATAGGAGCGCTCATGATTTCTTTAGCCGTTGCGGTGATGGGATGGATACCGGTAGCGATTTTGTTGCGGATGTCCTTATCGGTGATGATGCCCACGGGAAGTCCGTTTTCTACGATCAACATGGCACCCACCTTTTTTTTGGTCATGGCAAGCGCAATGCTTTTGACACTGGTATTTTCGGGACTTGTGATCAGTTTTCTAGAAAAGTTTACATGTTGTAGGTCCAGTAATCCCTTATCGATTTGGGGCTGCGGGGCGGGAAATTCTCCCAATAATTTGCCCTTGTAACTCTTGGAATAGGGATTTCTGGTATTCGAGGCAAAACTTTCGATCAAAAAGTTGGTAACGCCTTCGTATTTTTGGGTATAGGGCCTGAAATCGGCTATGGGAACGGCATACAGAATGCTTTCCTCATAGGCCTTTGCCTCGAGTTTGTAATTTTCGTTCGCCATCAAGGGACGCAATCCGAAGATATCTCCCTCGTCACAAAGGTCCATGATATCACCTTCGGATTTTTTACGCAATACCACTGCACCTTTGTGCACGACGTAAAAACAGGTGTGTGGAAGCGCATCCTCTTCAAAGATGATACTATCCTTTGTTTTATAGAGGATGGAAACCTCTTGTGAAAGGGCATCCAGATCTTTCGGATGCATTTCGTTAAAAGGTGGAAATACCCTAAGAAAATCAGCTACCCTTGCGGATATGGTATTTTTCATTCTCTGTTTAAACCTAACTTTTTTATGCCTTGGCAATGCTCGCCCTCAACATCCAGGCCATTTCTTCGTGCTCCTGAATCAATCCGGTCAGAAAGTCGGCACTACCCACGTCTTTATAGTCTTCCTCGACCTTGGCAATATTTTCACGGATAAACTGGATGATAGCGTCATGATCCTCGAGAAGGGCTGCCGTATAATCGTGACTTGTGTTGTCGCCCCCGTACTTTTCCGTAAGATGGGTCAGGTTCAAAAAATCGCCCATAGTAGCTGGTGCGTAATGCCCAATTTTTCGGATACGTTCTGCCACACTGTCCGCAAACCTTTTTATGGCATTGTAATGATCCTCAAAAAAAATATGTTTGGTATGAAAATCATGTCCCTCTAGATTCCAATGCGCGCGTAGCGTTTTGGTGTACAATACAAATTCATCGGCCAATACCTTGGATAGTATGTCGGTTACCTGCTGCCTGTTTTCTTTGGATATGCCTATGTTCGTTTTCATAATGATAATTTGTTTTAAATTCGTTTGCAAAGTACGAAATCGACCTATTTTTTATTGATCGGTTCGGTACGAAAATTGCCCGTGTCAAATTGCCCCCACTTTTACAACCCATCGGCATAGGTCAATTCGAAAATTTGGATGTCATTCGTTGGGCTCGTTCATTTCCATAGGGGTGGTCCGGACCAAATTTTCGTACACGTTTTCACCGATCATAATACCTTGGGAATTGCCTTTTCCCAAGTACGTATTTGCCCAGTTCCAGAAGGTTTTCCACTTGTTCCTGTAATCGACCAAGAGAAAGAGATGTACAAAAAGCCACGCAAACCAAGCAAGAAAGCCGGTGAGGGTTGTTTTTGGGAAAGTCATATCGGCAACCGCTTTTTTATCGCCTATTATGGCCATGGTACCTTTATCCAAATATGAAAACGGCTCTAACTCTTTATCTTTTACCATTCTTGAAAAATTTTTCGCCAAAGCCTTGCCCTGCTGTTGCGCCACGCTTCCTAACTGGGGATGCCCATCGGGCCAGTCCGGATCTGTTTTTTGAATACAGCAGTCGCCAATGGCAAATATACTATCGGAACCTATGACCTTGTTGAAGGCATCTACCGCAAGTCGGCCTCCGTTTTCGTAATAGTCCTCTGCAATGCCATCAAATTTTATCGCGGTAACACCGGCGCACCATATCAAGGTTTTGGTCTCTATGATTTCGCCATCCTTAAAAACGACCTTATCATCGTTATAATCGGACACCATCTTATTAAGTTTGACATGGATGCCCAAGTTTTCGAGACTCTGTTTTGAATATTTTTGGGATTTTTCGCGCATGGGCGGTAAAACCGTAGGCGCGCCGTCGACCAAGTAAATATTTAAGGCTTCCTCTTGCAGCTCGGGATAAATGTTCTTCAATTTGCGGTTACGCATTTCAGCGATCATTCCTGCAATCTCTACCCCGGATGGTCCTGCGCCGGAAATTACGATGTTCCGCATCTTGCGCTTTTCGTCCTCATCGGTAGAGAACGAATATTTCTCACCTTCCATAATGAGGTAATTGCGCAATTTGATCGCGTCGTTGACCGTTTTCATGGGAAGGGCATTTTTTTCGATATTGTCCATTCCGAAGTAGTTGCTCTTCGTGCCCGTGGCCATAACCAGATAATCGTAAGCTACCTCACCGGTCGAAAGGATGATTTTATGAGCTTCAGGAACTACTTTTTCAAGTTCCCCTAGCCTGAAATGTAAGTTTTTCTTACCGGCGAAAAGGGTCCGGAACGGTATCGAAATACTAGAGACGTCCAGCATGCCCGTGGCGAGCTGATAGAGAAGGGGCGGAAAAAAATTATAGTTGTTCCTGTCGACCAAGGTTACTTGCAATCCTTTTTTATTGCCGAGATGTTTTGCTAAATTTATACCTGCAAAACCTCCGCCAATGATTACTACTTTTTTGTCTTTCATCGATGTCCTTCTTTTTGGAAACTGTAAAGTACTGGTTGCCGAAGTATTCCATTAACTCATGTCAGTCACAAAATAACCCGATAAGGTGATACATCGAAGAGAATCTTGAACTTGCAAGCGAGCGAATGCCAGTAATCCCCTTCCCATTAAACCGCTCCTTTCCAATTACTCCGCATAAAATCCTCCCCAAAAACCTTCCCCAAATAAAACAACAACTCCTCCGCATTCTCTTTCGAAAACACCATTGGCGGCTTGATTTTAAGTACGTTATGGTCCGGCCCGTCGGAACTCATTAGAATGCCGTGATGTTTCATGCGGTTGGCTAGATAATCCGCCTTATCCCCAAGTGGGTTCATTTCGGCATCGACAAGTTCAAAACCCAAGAACAGCCCTTGTCCGCGGACGTCGCCAATGATCGGAAAATTCTCGGCCAATTTTTTTAATCCCGATTTTAGGAATTCGCCGACTTTCAAAGCGTGTTCCTGCAAGTTTTCGCGTTTAACCGTTCTCAATACCTCGGTTCCAATAGCACAGGAAACGGGGTTGCCGCCAAAGGTGTTAAAGTACTCCATGCCGTTGGCGAATTTTTCCGCCACTTTGTGTGTACAGGCGACCGCAGCTAATGGGTGGCCGTTGCCCAAGGGCTTGCCGATAGTGACGATATCGGGTACGACATCGTGCAATTGAAAGCCCCAAAAGTACTTGCCAACACGCCCGCAACCTACTTGTACTTCGTCAGAAATACAGAGTCCACCGGCTGCGCGGACATATTGGTAAGCCTTGGCTAAAAATCCTTCCGGCAGTTCGATTTGTCCCCCACAGCTGATGATGGGTTCGACGATAAGTGCGCCGACCCCTCGGCCTCTTCTGTGAATGGCATCAATTTGAAGTTGGACTTCCGCAGCGTATCGATCTCCGGTATTTTCTCCCCGATACTTGCCCCGAAAGGCGTCGGGTAATGGAAAGATATGGGTATGTTCGGGCGCGCCCTGCCCGCCTTTACCATCGAATTTGTACGAACTGATATCCACGGTCATATTCGTGTTGCCATGGTATCCGACCTCCGAAGCGATAATGTCCCGCTCACCGGTAACGGCCTTGACCATGCGGATGGCCAGTTCGTTCGCCTCACTTCCGGAATTCACAAAATGGAGTACCGAAAGTTCGGGCGGTAAGGTTTCCAGAAGTTCTTGGGTCAGGGCGTTGATGTTGTCGTGCAAATAGCGGGAGTTGGTGTTCAGCAACGCCATCTGCTCCTGCCCCGCCTTGACCACGGCCGGATGCTCATGCCCTACATGGGCCACATTGTTCACGGTATCGAGGTACTTCCGGCCGTGCTGATCGATCAGGTACTGGCCCGCTCCACGGACCATTTTTATCGGCACCTTATAGTGCAGGCTCAGGCTTTTGCCCAGATGTTGTTTTCGATACTTGATCAGTCGATCGTTCGAAGTTGCCTTATGGGGTCGGAGCGATTCGGATTTAAACAAAAGATTAGGGTCGGGACAGACACTTTTCCACACCTCGATCTGGTTAAAATAGCCAACGCCCGGAAAGTCCGTAGTATATCCGAGCATCGAGAGCATGATTTGGAAATGGAGGTGCGGCGCCCAATTTCCGTTTTCTTCGGGATCGCCCAAATTCCCGATATTTTCTCCTTTTTTGATGGATTGGCCCACTTCTTTTTTCTGAATCGAGGCTACGGACAAATGCCCGTAAAGGGTATAAAATTCAAAACTATCGGTCTTGTGTTTTAGGATGATCAGTCCACCATACTCCTTATCCCCGGCATCGTTTACCGAGGTAACTACCTCGCCGTCGAACAGCGCGTTTACCGCTGTTCCGGCGGGGAGCCAAAAATCCAATCCCAAATGTATGCTGCGGTTTTCGGTGCCGCTGTTGCCGATGCGGCCATACTCCGAAGTGGTGTAAACGGTCCGGGGTTCTAAATAGCCACCAGCCATTATTTTTTCAGGATGTTGTTTTGCCAGCCTGGCAACCTTGAATTGGAAGAGTTCCAAGTCGTCGAAATCCTCTTGTTGTCCCAGCCATTTACTTGAAACGCCGAGGTCTAACGGATGAGCCTGGTTTTTGTCGATTTTAGGGAACAGTTCCAATAGCCGAAACTCGTTTTGCCCGGCCCAATCTTCAAATTTCGTTTCGAGGGGATGCGGAACAAACTCACAGGCTTGCCGAAAACTGTAATGGGCAAAATCGGCGTCAACGGCATACCATTTTTCAAGGACCTCCCAAGCGGGTTTTTCGCTGACCAGCAAATAGGCATTATCCGGTTCTTCACGCTTGTTCATTGCGGATTTGATGACCGATATGACTAATCGCATGGCGATGGCATTATAAAGATGTTTCAATTCCCGTTCTTCCAGTGGAAATTCGGAATGATAGCCTTTTACTATGGGCAGGGCGGCTTCCAAAGGTATGTTGTGGCCCATGATCGCGTAGGCACAGGCAATGGCCAAATCGTTGATGATCTGGGTGTGGAGTGCATCCCCATAATCGATGGCCGCTTTTACCGTCGGATGGACCAGGTCTTCGGATACAATAAGATTGTTATCGTTGGCGTCGTTGTGAACGACCGCTTTTCGAAGTGTGGCATATGAACTTTGCATCTTTTCAAAATCCTTCTGAAAAGAATGAAGTATCCTTCGTTCTTTTTCGTCGAACAGGTCGAGGTGTGCCGTTGTCCAAAGCGATCTGGCGATATCCCATTCAAATTCCCGATGCGCTTGTGGGTGGTCGAAACCCTGCAAGGCTTGGGTCAGCTTGCCGCATTGTGCGCCCAGGCTAAACCGAAGGTCATCTAATTGTGGATTGACGGCGCTCCAAATCCTACCGGATATCCATGTGAGCAATCGCACTATCCGACGATTGCCGGCATCATCGGTAAACCATGCCATGGGATTTCCCTTTGTATCCAATATGACGTGGGGCGAAATAAGATTTCTTCCTTTTTTTTCGGCATATTGCAGCAATTTTTGCTGGAAATCCAGATACTCCACATCTTCATCGGGACGGGATATTTTTAGGATGTAACCCTCCCCATCATCTACCTTTATCCTAAAATTAAAATCCAGATAGCCGGGCAGGGGCGTGGCCTTTCCGCTGACGTCAAAAAGTTCTTGGATTAGGCTTTCCGCTTGTTGGGGCGTTATTTTTAAGGTGTTGAAGTTCATTTTTTGGATACTGCTAATAACGTGTAATGAACAAACTGGTGTGTTGCCTACTGCCTGCTGAACACGGCCTAATGCTGAACGCCGGTAATTGCCGAGCACTGCCAACTAAAACCGCTTATTTCTTTGCTTTCCGCTTTTTCCACAGCCAACTTCCCACAAAATAGGCTACCAATGCTATTAAAAAGTACTTGAAGTACGATACCGGTTCACCGTTGCCATTGACCGTGGTAAAAATCCGGTCCCACCTTGGCTTCCACTTCCAGGGACTGTTCGGCTGGCCTTTGGCATTGACAAAGTTGTCAAAACTCGCCCAAATAAAAATAGGAGTGCCCACGATATGGTTTTCGGGCACATAGCCCCAGGCACGACTATCTTCGGAGTGGTCACGGTTGTCGCCCATCATCCAATAATAATCCTGTTTAAAAGTATACGAATCCACTACTTCTCCGTTCAGTTTGATCTGGTTACCCGAAACGCTGATGGTATTGCCTTCATATTCCCGGATGATTTTTTTGTATAGGGGAAGTACATTTAGATTTAGTGCCACCGTTTTTCCTTCTTCGGGGATATAGATCGGCCCCATCTGATCATAGTTCCAAGGATAACCTGCATTCTGGGGAAAGTTGTTTCCACCCTGTCTTCCTTTGGAATCTACCTCTCTTATCACAGAATCTATCGTGGATTCCTTTCTGAGTTTGGCGACCATTTCGTCGGTTAGCGGAACCGTTCGCTGCCGACCGGTCTCCTCTTTTAACGAAATGCCGTTCTTTCGGACTACCCCGATAGGAATTCCATCAGATTTTGTGTACACGTCGAATTGACCGTCCGGTCGCTTTCTAAATCCTATGGAATAGGGGTTTATGGCGTTCGCTTGTTGCTGATTCAATGCCCCTACGATATACTTTCGTTCAAAACCTTCGGCACCTACATTTTCAAGTAGTTTTGAAGAGACCCCGTTTTGGGCATAGATTGTATAATCGTACTGCGGTTTGGCCCTGTCGTCAAGCACCAACTGCTTTCCGTTGATATATACGTAACCGTCAATAACTGCAAGCGAATCCCCCGGAAGACCGACACAGCGCTTGACATAGTTCGATTTTTTGTCGATGGGCTTGTCCACCCCCGCTTCCTTTTTAAAAAATTGGCGTACCGTATCCGCAGGCCAACTGAACACTACGATATCGTTTCTATCGACCTTGGTAAAACCGGGCAAACGGAAATAAGGTAGCTGAGGTTTTGTGAGATAGGATTTGACCCCCAAAACGGGAAGGGTGTCATGTACCATCGGTGCGGCCACCGTGGTCATTGGTGCCCGGGCGCCATAGTGGAACTTACTGACGAAAAGCAGATCGCCTACCCGCAGCGTGCGCTCGAGCGAGGGTGTGGGAATTACATAGGGCTGAATAAAGTAGGTATGCA
Organism: Pricia sp.; assembly: GCF_041745955.1. NCBI lineage: Bacteria > Pseudomonadati > Bacteroidota > Flavobacteriia > Flavobacteriales > Flavobacteriaceae > Pricia > Pricia sp. The sequence goes on along the minus strand of NZ_JBGTHY010000023.1, from coordinate 2,719 downwards.
CCAAGGTCGCGGCAATGACCGCAAAGGCAATGCTGCTGACCCATTCGCCGGTTGCGGTTTTTGGATGTAGGCCGCGATTCTCGATGTACCTTACATCGAGCGCATAGTTCACATAATAGATATAGAACCCGAGAGTAAGTAGAACGAGCCAGGTTTCCCCCAAACTGTTCCGCCCAAAACTTCGGATGGTTTCTATCCAAATAATCGGAAACATCAAGAGATTGATAATTGGAATAAATAGGAGAATCGTCCACCACGTCGGCCTATTGATTATTTTCATCAGTATGATGGCATTATAAATAGGAACGGCCGCTTCCCAAGACTTTCTACCGGCTTTGACATATAATTTCCAGGTACCCAAAAAGTGGATGACCTGTATGATGAGGATGAATATGATCCACTGTATTGCGTCCATTGAAAAGGGGTATTGGATTAATTGTTATTGGTCTACTTCAAATCAAGCACATCTTTCATGGTAAACACTCCGGTTTTTCCCTGTATCCACTCCGCTGCGATTACCGCGCCTAGGGCGAAACCTTCACGGTTATGGGCGGTGTGCTTTATTTCTATGCTGTCGACCTGGCTCTCGTAACCAACGGTATGCGTGCCCGGTGTATTGCCTATCCGTTTTGATGTAATGGGGATTTCTGCCTCATCGGCATTGTCCGACTTCCAGGATTTGTACGCGCTGTTTTCGATGATACCTTCCGCAAGCGTGATTGCCGTTCCGCTTGGGGCATCCAGTTTTTGGGTGTGATGGATTTCTTCCATAGCAACCCGATATTGATCCAAATTGTGCATCATTCGTGCCAACTGCCTGTTCAGTTCGAAAAAAACGTTGACCCCAAGACTAAAATTGGAAGCATAGATAAAAGCTCCATTTTTTTCATGGCATAAAGCGACGGCAGCGTCATACTTTTCGAGCCATCCCGTGGTACCCGATATCACGGGAACACCGTTTTCGATACACCCCGTAATATTGTCAAATGCGGCATCTGGCATGCTAAAATCGATAGCGACATCCATTTTGGAATAATCAAAATCCCCGGAATCAACGTCGATTTTAGCCACGATGTTGTGGCCCCTGTTTTGGGAGACCGACTCGATCATCTTCCCCATTTTTCCGTATCCGAAGAGTCCAATGTTCATGAATATGTTACTTTTTTGTCCATCTAAAACCTCACTACCACGGCCATCCCATAATTCGGGCGATTCGTCACCGGATCTACATCTAAAAAGGGCTGCATATCAAAGCTAAGGTCTTCGTCAACATTGAACTGCTTTAAATGTGCGTCTACGTTGGCATCTACTATATTCAGGATGTAAACGGCTATAGCCCCGACCAGCCACAGATCTCGATCGCGTTGTCGGGCTTCCTGAATGGTCTGTAAGTCCCCTATATCTAGATTTGGAATTGTTCCTTGGCCATTAAAATTATCATAGAATTCATCATCGATGAACCCTGCCTGTCTTCTTTTGAATGCCGTTCGAGCACGTTTATATTGAGAGTCGTTAAAAAGATATCCGGCAATAGCACTACCTAAGACCCCCCAAACAATCGGAGCCTTCCAATAACGCTTATTATAGATTTGACCCAACCCAGGAAATACAGCGGAATAAAAAGCCGCTTTACTTGGTCCTAACGGATTGATGCTTACTTTTTTTTTCTTTAAGGTATCCACAATGATAATTCCCTGTTTTTTCAAATCGTTTTGAAGGGAATCGATTTCTTGATCGTTGGTATCAGGAATGCTATCCTTTTCCTGTGCGCTAACCACCCACGTACAAAGAACGAATAAAAACGCGGTAACGAAGGATTTACTCACCAAGTATCAATTTTTGGATGCGTTTGAATTCTTCCCGGGAATGGAATGGGACGGTAATCTTTCCGCTGCCTTTTTCGGATGCCGTAATACCTACCTTGACCGATAGGTGATCCGTAAACTTCCCGATGGAATCGGTGACGAATTCAGGGGTTGTAGGCTTTTTTTTAGCACTTTTTCCGCGATCATCAGTACCTTCATGATAGGCCTTGACAGCGCGCTCCGTATTCCGAACGGACAGGTTCTGACCTACAATTTTTTCGTAAAGTGCAATCTGATCGGCCTTTTTATCGATGTTCACCAAGGCCCTACCGTGGCCCATACTCAAAAATCCGTCCCGAATACCGGTCTGTATGATAGGATCCAGTTTTAGCAGACGCATGTAATTGGTGATGGTAGAACGTTTTTTACCGACACGTTCGCTCATTTTTTCCTGCGTCAACTGTATTTCATCGATCAAGCGCTGGTACGAAAGGGCTATTTCGATGGGGTCGAGGTCTTGCCGTTGAATGTTTTCGACCAACGCCATTTCAAGGGATTCCTGATCATTGGCAATGCGGATATAGGCGGGAATGGTTTTTAACCCGACCAACCGGGACGCCCGATACCTGCGCTCCCCGGAAACCAATTGGAATTTGTTAAAATCCGTTTTCCGGACGGTAATGGGCTGAATGACGCCCAATTCCCGAATCGAACCGGCCAATTCGTGCAAAGCCTCGTCGTTAAAATTGGAACGCGGCTGAAAGGGGTTCATTTCAATAGCCTCGATATCAAGCTCGACGATATTGCCGACCACTTTGTCCGCATTACGGTCCGTGGCTGTCTGAATATCGTTGTCGGGGTCTTTTAAGAGTGCGGAGAGTCCACGCCCGAGTGCCTGTTTTTTGGTTGCCTTC